>NZ_JBEEAB010000010.1:0-265865 GCF_040120725.1 Actinopolymorpha sp. B9G3
AAGAAGGGCTTCATTTATTCCGAACGACACGCGCCGACATAGTCAAGATTTGGTTATTACAAGAAATCGTCGAGGTCGCTCCACGCGCACCAAACCGAGCCCACCACCTCACGAAATTTGAGACAGACCCCCGGAATCCTCGCTGGGATGACGACGAGTTCCGGCATGTCTTCGCCACACTCGTCACCCACTACTGGGCCAATGATGGCTTCCTTGCTCCGTCGATCTTGGAGCAAATGGACCGGCTGGCCGGCGTACCCGCCACGCTGATCCACGGACGCCGTGATGTCAGCGGGCCAGCGGCTATCCCCTGGAGACTCCACCAAGCCTGGCCCGGCAGCGAGCTGATCATCGACGAGGGCGAAGGACACGGCGGCAACTCCATGGTCGAGGCCTGGTGCACCGCCAACACCCGCCACGCCGACAGGATCAGCTCGGACACAGCTTGACCCTCGCAGAGAGGGATCGCTCACCGGACACCCGACTCGTCCCGTTGGCACCCAAGGAGAAGCCGGGCACTACTCGGCAGCGGTTCAATGCCCACGGTCAGGGTCGATGCCGCCCAGCGTGTGTGAGTGGGCGGTTGGTGGCTGCACCAGTCCGCAGATCCGGGACAGGGAGGGCGGCAACTGGCCTGGACCTTGTTCACAGCGGCAACCTTGGCGGCATGTCTGATCCGTGGAATGTGAACATCCACTACGACGCGAGGTTGGATGCGTGCGTGCCCGCCTCCGCGAGGTCGGTGCTCGACGTGGGATGCGGGGATGGTTTCCTCGCCGCCAGGCTGGCAAGGCGTGTTCCCTGCGTTGTCGCGATCGATGTGGACGCCCCGGTGCTGGAGCGGGCGCGAGCGCGGTTTCCGGAGGCGAAGGTGACCTGGCGCCACGGCGACGTGATGACGTATCCCTTCGCTCGGGAGTCGTTCGATGCCGTCGTGTCCAACGCGACGCTGCATCACTTTCCGAACAGCAAGGGTGCCCTCGCTCGCCTGAGCGAGCTGGTACGTCCAGGCGGAACGCTGGCGGTAGTGGGCTTCGTACAGATGGAACGGCGGGACTGGCCATGGGCGGTCGCTTCGTGGGTGGCACGCGGGGTAACTATCCGCGTACGAGGCAATTGGGTTCATAGCGCTCCGGTGGCATGGCCGCCCCCCGAAACGTTCCGTCAAATGCGCCAAACCGTCCACGAAGTCCTGCCCGGCGCTCGCGTCGCCCGCCAGATCCTGGGACGCTACCTGATCGCCTGGCAGGCACCGGCCTGACTATCTCCTCGAGCAAGTCAGCAGTGTGGGGCCTCAGAAAGTGGGGTCTCACAAGCCGAACGGCGCCCGAACGCCGCGATGACGCATCAGAGGAGCAGCGTTCCGACCGGGCCGTGTCCGTATGCGGATATCCCTATCGAGACACGTCACACTCTCGCCTCCTTCTCAGCACCGCGTGGCGTAGCGGCGATGTGCTCCAGGAGGCGAGCCCTATCCCTAGACGGCGCGTGGCCGTACCTGTCGCAAAGCACGCGACTACCGGCGCCGGTTATGTCGCCCCTGCTGACGCTGTTCCTGGGACCGGTTCACGTCCGCAACGAGGTCTCCGGTGCAGGGCGTGCGGCTTGACAGGAAACCAAAAGGTTTCCTATCGTCGGTGGGGTGGAACCTGTGTTCAAGGCGCTGGGCGACCGGACCCGCCGGGCTCTGTTGGACGCGTTGCTGGAGCAGGACGGGCAGACCCTGCTTGCCCTGTCGACGCGCTTCCAGATGACCCGACCGGCCGTGGCCAAGCACCTGGGCATCCTCGAGGAGGCCGGTCTCGTAGTGGCCCGCCGCCGAGGCCGCGAGAAGCACCACTTCCTGAACGTCGTGCCGATCCGCCAAGTCCATGACCGATGGATCACCAAGTACACCGAGGACTGGTCGGCGGGCCTGTCCGACCTGAAGAGAGACCTGGAGCAAGGCATGGAGAAGGTGTTCGAGATCTACATCGACACCACACCCGAACGGCTGTGGCACGCGATCACCAACCCGGCCAGTCGGGCCAAGTACCACTTCGGTGCCTCGGTCCATTCGGACTGGACCACGGGCTCGTCGTTCACCCTCGACCATCCCGGCGCGGAACGCCCGCTGGCCGAAGGTGAGAACGTCGTGGTGGATCCGCCGAGGCGACTCGTGCAGTCCATGCGGACGCTGTGGTCAGACGACGCCGAGAGACAGGGCACGACCAGGGTGACGTGGGAGATCGAGCCGGTCGGCGACGCGTGCAGGCTCACCGTGACCCACGACCAGCTCGCTGGCAACGCCCCACCCGAGCTCTACGGCGGCTGGCCGATGATCCTCTCCGGGCTGAAGACGTGGCTCGAGACGGGCAGGACGCTGACCACCCCCGGTTCGTTGATGTATGGCGGCACCGATCCGTTGAACCCCGCATAACCCATGTGAACAAGGAGAAAGCCCATGACCACCATCACCGACGTACGCACGATCGGCATCGCTGTCGCCGATCAGGACCAGGCACTGAAGTTCTACCGCGAAACCCTGGGCTTCGAGGTCCGCCTCGACGGGATGGCCGGAGACATGCGATGGCTCGAGGTCGCACCGCCTGGCGCCAGGGTGTCGCTGGCGCTGACCACCGGCGAGACCACCTCGAATCGGGAGACCGGGATCAGGTTCGTGGTACCCGACGCCACCACCGAGCACGCCGCGCTGCGTACCGGCGGCGTGTCTGTCGGCGAGCTGCTGGCCTGGCCCGGCGTACCACCCATGTTCACCTTCGACGACCCCGACGGAAACCAGTTCGTGGTCGTAGAGCAGGCCGAGGAGGATTCACGATGAGCACCCGACTGGATCACACATTCACCGCCGTCGTGGAACGCAGCGACGCCAAAGGCGGATGGACCTACGTACGCACCAACTGGAGCGCCGAGTTCTTCGGCACCCGCGGCCTCGTCAAGGTAGCCGGGACCATGGACGGCCACCCGTTCGAGGCGTCGTTCATGGCGATGGGAGACGGAACCCACAAGCTCCCGATCAAGACCGAACTCCGCGAACGCCTCGGCAAGGAGATCGGCAGCACCGTGACCATCCACCTCACTGAACGCCGTTGATCTGCTCTCGGGACACATCAACCCCTACGGCAGATCTGTCCAGTTCAAGTGAACGTCACGTCCTTTGTTTCCGTGACTCCGGCCGTGCGGCCGGGTGCTGAGTGGTTCTGCCAATAGAGGTTCGTATGCGCGATGACCTTGTCCGGCGGTGGAGCACCCCAAGGGCTCAGATCCTCCGTCGTGTGCGCGTCGCCGACGAGAGTCACGTCGTAGCCACGTACAAAAGCGCCGTGGATCGTTGATCGGATGCACTCATCCGTCTGCGCTCCTGTCACGACCAGGCGTCCGACACCAGCCTTGGCCAGTACGTCCTCGAGGTCGGTGTCTTCGAAGGAATCGGCGAATGTCTTGTGCACCAACGGTTCTGACTCCTGACGTCTCAGTTCTGCGACGTAGGCCCAGGATTCACTCCCTGTTGTCATCTGCTCGGAGGAGTGCTGAACCCACACGATGGGGACGCCCTCTTCGCGAGCCCGGTCGACGAGCGTGCCGATGTTGGCGACGACGGTGTCGCGCTCGAATGCATCGGCCACGACGCCGATCTGGACGTCGATCACCATCAAGGCGCTGTTGGGTCGATCTGACAGCGTGGTCATAACGATCTCCTGTGCTCGTTGGACGGCTCTTGCCAGATGGACAGCTGTGGGCGGATCCGGATGCTCGGGCCGGGACCTCCTGGGGCATCGACCGAGGTCAGGCGGGGTCGAGGACGCGGCTGACGATCCATGCGTGCTTGCCGACCTGGCGTACCCGCTCGAATCCGTTCTGCTCGAACAGTTCGACTGTCGCCGAGGCCAGCCAGTGGCCACTGACCGTGCGACCGGCGACGACCTACCTGGGAGACGGCCTCGATACGCGCGCCAGCCGGCGTCTCGGTACCGGGCTGGCAATGGTTGTTCTGGCACCAGCAACCACCCATGACCCCGCCGTTACGGTCGCAGAGCTCGGCAAAGGCATCCCATGTCGACGCATCAAGCGCGCGAACCGTGTACGGCTTGGCCGCCGTCCGGTCAGTCATTCGACACCTCATCCCAGGCCACCAGGAGGACCCTCCAAACCCACCACGACATCCATGTCCGGCCTCGATTTCCCTATCCGCCCTCGCGGACCACGAGATCCCTCGCCTGGCACTTATCGCGTGTAGTTGATCGTTTCGGGACGCAGCACGCTAACCTGACGGGAGGACTCATCCAAATCTTTCGATCAGTGACGGTAGCGGAGTAATCGAGAAATGTCGACCAGTCAGCAGGTGCCGGACTACGAGCTCGACGACGTGCGCATCGTCACGTCCACCCAGGAGCTCAAGGCGATGTTCGACTCCTTCCGCGGCACCCTGCTCGAACTACTGCTCGAGAGGGCGGCCTCGGTGCAAGAACTAGCCTCTGCGGTAAAGCGCCCAAAGAGCACGGTCGCCTATCACGTCGATCTCCTGACCGACGCCGGGATGCTCAAGGTCGTACGAACGCGCACCATCCGGGGACAAGAGGAACGCTTCTACGGGAGAACCGCACGAGTCTTCTACGTCGGCCAGATCACGCCTGAACAGACCGAGCTGATCCCTAACCGAATGGCCGAGTGGGCAGCCGAGGCCGCTCCCGCTCACATCGACGACAATCTCCGCGCGATCAAGCGCTACGCCTGGATCGACGACGCAGACGCCGAGGAGTTCTACCGCCGCGTCCTGGACCTGGTCAACGAGTTCGCGCAGTTGCCCAGACGAAATCCAGGCAAGGCCCACGCATTCATGGTTGCGCTCTATCCGACCGAGTACCCCCGGCTGCCGGACCCCCAGGACCAGCCGGGGCTGTCCGGATCGGTGGAGACGCACTCCGTGGCCAACCCGAAACACGTCCGGTAGGGGAATCCATGCCGGACGACCGTGAACACGCCCGATGATGGGGGTACTACGAGACGGCCTGATCAACGGAACGTGCCACCCTCGTGCCACTATGGGCGACCGCTTCGGGTTCCCCAAACGGACGGCCTGCGCCGGGGCGGATGATGCACTGGATGTGCCGGACAGCCATTCATCTCGTTGGGCTCAGCGCGCCGCTGACGCGGCGCAGCGGGGGACGAGCACCCATCGAAGGCCTCAGGGTTTCGCCCCGAACCCCAGACTTGGGGAGGAAGCGCCGGGCTCCGGCACGGGTCTGGTGCAGTGCCAGCAGGCGGGGTTGTCATGAGGTATGCAACGCAAAGTTCGTGATGAGGTCGGCGAGCATCTCTGGTTGATCCCATTGCACGTTGTGGCCTCCGGGAACGCCCAGCCCGTTCCGTTCGCCGTCCGGTCACAGGGATCGGGCTATGGATTCGCGAGCGCGGGTATGCAATTCGGACGTACATCGTCCGGAACAGGTCCTACGATGCCGGCATGGCTATCGCACGTTCCCAACATGTGAGCTTTGGCTGTCCCGATCCAGGTGCTGGTGCGCGACCTGTCCGTCTGAACCTAGGAGGGCGGACATGACGAGTGCACCCGGCTTCACGGCCGGCGAGCCGCCAAAGTGGGACGTCGAGCGTTTCATGCACGGCGATGAGGTCGACACGGCCCTGATAACCCTCGAACGGAACCGGCGCACGTTCGCGTGGAAATGTGCCGACGTCGACGCAACTGGGATGGCCCTGCGGCTCGGCCCGTCGTCGGTGACCTTGGGCGGTCTGCTCAAGCACCTGGCCTGGGTTGAAGAGCTCTACTTCCAACACCGGCTGGCGGGAAGGGCGCCCATGGCGCCGTTCGACGGTCTCGACCTCGAGGCCGACTGGGACGACTGGGCCTGGCGTCCTGCAGCCGATGACACCCCGCAGGCACTGCGCTCGCTGTGGACCGATGCCGTACACCGTTCCAGAGAGTCCCTGGCCGAGACGCTGTCCAACGGCGGGCTCGATCAGCCAACCCACGACGGGATGAACCTCCGGCGGTTGCTGGCCGACATGATCGAGGAGTACGCCCGTCACACCGGGCACGCCGACCTGCTCCGCGAAGCAGTCGACGGCTCCACCGGAGAAGGAGCCCCCGGGGAGTTCGCCGTCCCGTGAGTCCAGGCCGGCGCGCCGCCATCGTGCTGCGGCGGTGCCGAGACCTGAAGGCTCCAAGCCGACCCGCCACGGACGCGGCCTACGGCCCGAACGCCGACGGCCCGCGCTGATGATCAGCGGTCGCAGATGCGGATCCCGTGTGAGACGACGTGGCGGTGGTCGCCGAGTCTCGTCGACGTCTACCGGGGCCGTTCGGGCTGTCGCCGATATGGTGTGTGCCAGTCCGGAGCGCGGAGGACCCTATGGCAAGCCGCCCTGCCAACAGCCAACCCATGACTGACCTGACTCTGATCGACTCCCACGCCGGCGAGGTTCACCCAGCAGATGTCATCCTCGTGTTCGGAACCCGCCACTGGACCGCGGCCGAAGTCGCTGTCGAGTTGTACTTCTCGAACTACGCGCCGGTGATCGTCACCACCGGGGGTCCAAAGCGCCATCCCCGCGGCGCAAGTGAGGCGGTTCAACACCAACAGCTCCTGCTCAGCGCAGGGGTCCCTGCCGAGGCGATCATCGTAGAGAGTCGATCATCGACCACCACGGAAAACGTGACAATGGCACTGCCCCTCATCGCTGATTCCGTTAGCAATGTTCGGTCAGTGATCGCCGTGGTGAAGTGGTGTCACCGACGCGCCGTGGTGACTCTCGCAGCGCATGCTCCATGGATTGAGCGGATTTACGCGGCCGACTACGAGCCGTTCAATGCCCAGAAGCGGGTCGCTGCGACTCGGAGCAACTGGCAGGACACCTACCAGGAACGCGTCGAGCGTGAGACGCGGTACATGCAAGAACGGGCATCGAACGGCCTCGATCTATTGCAGCGCACTGACTCTGGGTGGATCCGCACGGTTTGATAGTGGGCTCTCCCGTGGCCCAATGCGCCCCCACAACACGACAAACGCCAGGAGACAACTCCGATTCGATTCTCACCTGTACGCTGGGGGTCACCGAACGGACACCCGCACGGTCGGCGTCGTGCTCGCCCGGGGTATCGACGGTTGGCGTTCCCCTAACGAGACGGCGATACCGGCAGCGTCTCCGGGCTGTCACTGAGGTCCGGCAGCAGCCGACCTCGCTATGCGGGCTCGTCTACGTCGGGGAACCCTGCGCGGTCAGCCGGCTGGGTAAAGGCAGAACGGATGCCCCTCCAGGTCGGCGTAGACGACGCATTCCGCACCCATGTCGGGGAGCCTGGTGGCACCGAGTCGGGTCACGAGCTTCTCCGCGGCCGCGAGATCGTCGACTTCGATGTCGAGGTGGATCTGCGGTGGGCGCTCGGGGTCAAGCCACTGCGGTGGCCTGCCGTTCGCCCCCGCGTGGAATCCGATACAGTCGGGTTGCGTCCGGTCCTTTAGTCTGATCGTCATTTCGCCATCCTCAGCTTTCGTCAGCTCTTGCGTGTCCAGAAGGTCGGCATAGAACGCGGCGAGGGCGCGAGGCGAGTCAAAGCAATGGAAGTTGATACCGCCGAGTAGCCCTCTCAGCGCTCTTTCCTCTTCGCTACGTGGAAATGGGGAGCATAGGCAGAAGGGGTGACCGGCGGGATCCGCGTACACCGGACAGTCTCCGCCCTGGTGCTGGAGCCGTGTGGCTCCCAGTCTCTGCACCAGTTCCGTCGGGCTCTCGCTGTCATAGCTATGTACCTGTACTGGGCCGCACAAATGTAACTGCTGCGGATACGCAGGATCCGGCCACGTCGGCGGCCGATAGTCATCTACGGTGGCAAACGCGAGCCGCGTGCGACTCTTGTCATTCCCGATAACAACTCTCTCCGGCGTGTCGAGGTGCCGGATCGGCATCATTACCAGCTCGGCGTAAAAAGACGCCAGCTTCTGTGCATCTGGACAGTCAAAGGTGATGTTCTGCACGTTCGCACGCATGCTTAAAGCTCCCTGCAATCTTGGGGTCGGGTCGGCGGGCACAACAGCGCCGCTCGGAGCGGCGCCGAGGACTCTGCCTCAAACGAAGCTGTCTCCAGAGATTCGCACCCGCGGTCGAGCCGCTCGTCATCACCAACCGTAGGAGACGTCACTGACATCTCCTGTCAGTGACAGTCCTTCGCAACTCCTCGCCGAGCCGGAACAAGCCGACGCGCTCACTGCCGAGGACCAGCACGGATTGATCCTGTTGTTCTGGTTCCACGTCCGGGCCAACCGTGAGGTGAAGCTCAACATGGCCAGGCGCGTCCGGTTGGGGATCGTCTTACGAGACGGCGGCGGCCGGCGTCATCGCACCGTTCCGCAGATCCGCCGGTGGCAGGCACCCGCGAGCCGAAGCAGTGCTTGGATGGCCAGATGGCCCCGCCCCTTCTGAACCGCGAGCGAGTCCGGCAAGTTCTTGGTCCTGTTGCGGTACCTGGGCCACGAGATCCGAAGGTGCATGAGGAGGTCGTGTGCGACGGCTATGTCCGTCGCCGTGTCTCGTATGCCGTCCCCGCAGGTCGTGGGTCCGCGTTCGTCTGCATCCCCGATGGCCTGGCCGGACCGGCGCCCGTGGTTTTCTGCCACCATCAGCACGCGGGCCAGTTCGACCTTGGCAAGAGTGAGGTGTGTGGGCTGCGCGGTGACCCGGATCAGGCGTACGCGGCCGAGCTCGCGCAGCGCGGCTTCGTCACCATCGCCCCCGACGCCATCGGGTTCGAGGACCGCAATTGGGACGACGGCAAGAACATCGGCTGGTTCGAGTTGTCTTCCCGCCTTGTGCTGGGGCGCACCCTGCTGGCGGACTGCCTCCAGGAGATCTCCCTGGCCATCGACTACGCGACCAGCCTCCCGGAGGTTGACTCCACTCGTGTCGGCTTCCTCGGCCACTCCTACGGCGGGCGTGCCGCCATCTGGGCACCAGCGTGGGATGACCGCATCACAGTGAGTGTTTCGAACTGCGGTTGCATCCCTTACCGCGACTCGTTCGCACGCGACGCGGGCTTCCAGGCTGAGTTCGTCGTCCCGGGCTTCGCTGCCCGGTATGACGTCGAGGACCTTATGGCACTCGCGGGTCAGTGCGAGTACCTCCTCATAGCGGCGGAGGGCGACAAGTGGAGCCGGGGTGCTAGAGAAGTCGAGGCGCGCCTCAACTCCAGAGGCGCCGACAACGTGCGCGTCCACGTCGTGCCTGGCGGCCACGAGTTCCGGTTGCCGCAGCGCCGACTCGCGTACGAGTTCCTGAGCGGCCTGTCGGATCGGTGCCAACGGACTTCATGGCAGAAGTAGCGGCTGGGGACGGCAATCGGGTTGTCGGCGCGAGACGTGTCACCGGCCGCCACATCTGGGTGGGACCAACGAGAGCGAGACGGCAGCCCCCGGGCCCGCTTCGGTGTTCGGTGGTGGATCCCTCACCGGACGGACTTGAGGATCCGCGCCACTGGCCCTGGCCGATGCGGCGCACTCCGGAATCTCTCACCGATTCGGAGCGGCTGAGTCCACCCCGACCGGGATGAGCAGCTGCGGAATCGTACACATGCGCTGACCTCCAGAGGGGGATGAGAGAGGAATTGAGACCTCTTTGTCGGATCTCACCGACATGCGTACAGGCCGAGACGTTGGCGTGCCCGCTGGCGGCGGTACCCATTCATTTGTCAGGGTGGCGGTGTGGCGGAGCAGCAGCTTGATGGCGGGATCGCGAACGCGGGCCAGGTCGTCCGCGTCGGTCCACACGTGCTTCGTCCCTCGAGTCCGCACTCGGGTTCGATTCACGCCTTCCTGCGTGCGGTGAAGGACGCCGGATTCGAGGGTGCCCCGATGCCAGTCGGCATCGACGCGGACGGACGCGAGCGCCTCGTGTTCATTGATGGCGAGGTCCCTGTGGCGCCTTATCCGGACTGGAGCCAGTCCGACACGGCGCTTGCGTCGATCGCCAGGCTGCTGCGCGGGCTGCACGACGCCGCCGGCCGGTTCGACCCTGAGGGTTTCACCTGGAACGACAGTCTGGCTGACCCCGCAGGCGGGCCGCTCGTGTGCCACAACGACGTAGAGCCCTCAAACGTCGTCTTCCGTGATGGCATCGCCGTTGCACTGCTCGACTTCGAATTCGCTGCCCCTGGCCGCCCCGTCTACGACCTGGCCCAGCTCGCCCGCCTCTGTGTACCGATCGAGGACGACTTCGACCAGGACCGGATCGGCTGGCGGCCCGCCGACCGACCGGCACGGTTACGACTCGTCGCCGACGCCTACGGACTGGACCGGGACGGTCGGGTGGAGCTGCTCGCCGCCATGAACGATGCCCTCGCCCGCATCGAAGCAGCCGCGCGGCGCAGCATCGATGCGGGTGATCCGAACGCCGTCGCGATGTTGAACCGGACGGGAGGCATCGAGAAGTACGACCGTCGGCGCCGCTGGTGGGCCGCCCACCACGACCAGTTCGCAGCCGCCCTCCTCTGACCCCACAACCTCTGCCCGGAAGACCGGTCGCCCGCTGCGGCGGTCTGGGCCACCGGCCCACGCTCGCCTTCAACGGCACTTCGCCGGATAGGTGCAGCTTGCCTCGGACTGGCGTCAGCGGACGCGATCCAGCGCCAGGGCGCTCTACCAGACGACATCGTCGAGCGCCGGCCACGGCGGACCATCCCGCAAAACGTGAAGGAACGCCACTCCCGATTCTCTGCCGCTCGGGTGTTGGTCGCCTCGACTCCAGCGGTGCGCTGCGACGATCGCGAGTACGATCCCTCTGCACTCGCCGACCAGGTCTTGGTCGGCGTGGGGATAGTGCTGGCTGACCTCGCTGGGCACCCAAGCCAGGTCGTACTCGACCGGCCCATGGGCGGTGTTTTCGAAGTCGATGAAGAGCGGTCCGTTCTTCGTGTTGAGGATGTTCCCCGGATGCGGCTCGCCGTGCAGCAGCTGTTCGGGGGCGGGCCGGTTGACGATTGAGCGGCCCAGATCGTGCAGCGTGTTGGCGAGCAGCGCCCGGTCGGTATCGGTGAGATCGGGAGTGACGTCACGACTGGCAACGTCTCGGCCAGTTGCAGCCACTCGATCCATGAAGTGTGGCGTCGTGACCTCGATCCGCCGCAGGCCGGCATGAAGACGGTCGAGCACGTGGGCGTACTCGGCCGGCGGAAGCATTCGAGACTGCACAGGCTCGAAGTAGGCCCACATGGCGATCTTGAAGCCGTCATGGGCGAAGACGCGTGGTTCGACCCGAGCCTCGAGCGGGGCGACCGGGCTGCCCGTCAGCGCGAGCCGTCTGGCGAGTTCGACTTCTTGCTCTGTGCTTGCGAAATGTGTCATGGGCGTGACTCGGGCGACGATGTCGCATGGCGTCAGGCGGATGACGAGTCGGTTGGAGTCGCTGAGAACGATCGCGTCGTCGACGTCCAAGTCGAGTTCTGACGCGGTCGACATCGCCGCAGCCACCGCACGCCGCGCCTCAGCTGCTTCCATCTCCATCTCCACCTCCCCTCCCCGCGACGTCGACTGACCCGTCGAGGAATTCCCTGATCGCCCGTTTGGACTTGAGCACGTGCCGGGTCGCGTGTTTCCCGTGTCGGGCAATGATCGCTTGCTCGGTTTCGGGGTCCGTGCGCCGGTTCCGCCAGATGACCGGGATGAGGCGCCATTCATCGCGCAACCGTTGCCAGGCCGAGTACTCACATCCTTCAGGCAGCGTGTCCGGCATTCGGCAGCCGCGCAGCAACGCGCGTCCCGCGCACCGCCACCACGGCGTGGCGAGGACCACCACGGTGTCGGCGCGTTCGAGCCGGAGATCGAGCGTCTCGGTGTAGTTGCCATCGGCGATCCACGCGTCACCGGCAAGGACGCGACGTTGTTTCTCGCGCCACTCGGCCTCCGATGGTTCAACCCAGCCGGGCTTCCAGAACTGGAGGTCCAGATGAATGAGCGGCAGGCCGGACTTGACGGCAAGTGCCCGGGAGAACGTGGATTTCCCGGATCCAGCCATCCCGGTGACGACGATGCGGCGTTGAGCTTCGTGGGGGTACATGACACCTTCGCAGGGTCGCAGCGGTGCCAGGTTCGACTACGTGAAGGCTGTCTGCGCCGTGGTGTCGAAGCTGGCAAATGACCTTCTGCGACACGGCAGGATCAAGGATGCCCGACGGAGCTGGCAGCGTTCTCACGACTGCCATGCCCGCCAATGGGCCACCGGGCAAGGCTCCCCGCGATCAGGAAGCTCCCGGCAGCATCGCATTGCTGCATACCCGCGCAGCACGCGACGACACGTCCGTACCTACCGTGTCAGCGCGTGCCCCGCCGGCCGGGTAGGTCGCGATGCACCCGACCCCAGACGCCATCCGCCATGAGCAGCCTCTCCAACGAAAGTTCAAGGAACCGGCCCGCAAACGCCAGCCGTCCATTCAGAGCGATTCTAACCGGTCGCGCGGCATCCGCCAGTCGCGTTGGCCGCTGCACCGGACGGTCCGGTCTCAACGATCAACTCGGCCACACGCAAAGTCATGGCACGTCATCATGGCACGTCGCCAAATCGGGCGGCAGATCTGGCACGAGCCACGACGGGCGGCGCCGAGAGCACCTCAACGTTCGGAAAGCAATCCCTATCCGGACGGATCGTCTGCGGTGAAGAACAGGATCCGGCAGGGACGTCACGATCGCCTTGGAACACAGCGCCACGAGATCCTTGGGTGGCCCGAAGCCCGCGCTGATCTGAGGTTCGGTATTCAGCGCCTGGTCTCGTACCTGGTCAGGAGCACGCCGTCGGGAAACGTCCGGGTCTCCACCAGGTTCAGGTTCACCCAGTTGTCCAGGGCTGTGAAGAAGGGCGTGCCGCCGCCCACCAGGACCGGGTGGGTGACGATCGCGTACTCGTCGATCAGCCCGGCCCGCATGGCCGCCGCGGCGAGTGTGGCACCGCAGATGTCCATGGGGCCACCGCCTTGGGTCTTGAGCCGGGTGATCTCGGTGACCGCGTCGCCGGTGACCAGACGGGTGTTCCAGTCGACCGTGCTGGTCGTCGAGGAGAACACCACCTTCGGCATGTCCCGCCAGCGGCGCGCGAACTCGATCTCCGCCGGTGTGGCGCCCGGCTGCTTGTCGGCGGTCGGCCAGTGGGAGCTCATCGTCTCCCACAGTTTGCGCCCGTACAGCGCCAGGCCCGTCGCCCCCACCCGGTCGGACCACCACTGGAACAGCTCGTCGCTCGGCACGCTCCAGCCGAGGTCGTCGCCGGGCGCGGCGATGTAGCCGTCCAGGCTCATGTTCATGCCGAAAGTCAGTTTGCGCATGGCGTCAGCCTCCCGTGAGTCGGGCGCACCTCGTCGACGAGCTCAGCGTGGCGCTGCTTGGCGAGTTCGTAGATCATGTAGTCGTTCATGGTTGTCCCTCTCATAGGCTGCCGGCTTGTTTGGGCTGCGCCCCTCGTGGGCAGCCTTCACCCCTGCTACGAATGCCCCTGGCCCGATCCGACACCACCGCCCGGACTTCTTTCGAGGTCTTTCTAGTACGCCGCTTGTGACCGATCCGACAGCGAGACGGTCTCGGGCCAGGGGCGCGTTCCGGTCAGGGATTGGATTGCCCGAGGCCCGCGCCGACCCCGGCGACAGCCTCCCCGTGTGCGCGCTGGACACTTCGGGCGAGGTCGTCAACGACCAGCGCAGGTCAAGCGAGCGCTTCGACCAGTCGGATCGATCAGAGCCCATGAGGGGCGTACCCAAAGGACAGGAGATGATCTTCAGATGAAGTACCTGGTTCCGTGATCCACGACAAGCCCGGTCTCGCCACTCCGGACGAGATGGCTGCCATCAACGTGTTCGTCGACCGGCTCAAGGCGGAGGGTCACTGGGTCTTCGCGGCCAGCCGCGGGGCGCCCGGCACGGCGACCGTCATCGACAACCGGGGGTGGGGAGGCGATGGTCACGGACGGGCCCTTCCTGGAGTCGAAGGAGTTCCTCGCCGGCTTCTGGGCCATGGAGGCCCCTGACCTCGACGTCGCGCTGAAGCTCGCGACCGAGGGGTCGAGGGCATGCAATCGGAAGGTCGAGGTGCGGCCGTTCCTGTGAGCGTGGTCGCCGTCCGGGAGGCGATCACCGACGCCCACCGCAAGGACTGGGCGCCGGTGCTCGCCCCCACGGCCAAGCGTTTCGGTGACCACGATATCGCTGAGGAGGCGGCGGCCGAGGCGTTCGCGACCGTCGTCGAGCGGTGGCATGACGCGCCCGACAGCCCTTCCCTGGTCACCCACGCGCCGTCCGTTAAGGGAACGTCAGCCGTCGACGCCTGGGGCGACCACGACGACGACCATGCGGGCGTCCGCAAGGGATCCCCTCGCGGACGCTGCCTGGGGCATCGGATCCGGCGATGTCGGTGGTCCCTGGTGGACTGGGTGGATGCGGCTGATCAGCGTTGATTTCCAGCACGACTTCGCCTCCCCTGGCGGGGTGCATTATGGCGGGCAATCTTGCGTCGAGTTCGTCACGGACACGGTGGTGCCATTCGCCCGTACGCACGGCGTCGCAGTAGCCGAGATCGTCTCCGACTATCGCAGTCCGGGCGGCGACGACGCCGATGCCACCTGCGTGCCCGGTCAGTGGGGATATGAGTCTGTGATCCCTGCGGACGTCAAGCCGGCCGCACCGTGGGTGAAGGGTTCCATCGCGCCAACCTGGGTGCGCGACGGCGGTGGACGAGCGGCCGCCGTGCCCGGTCCTGCGCGGCCCGATCCGGCCGGGTTCGCGGCGTGGCTGGACTCGGCGATCGGTCCGCCGGACCCGAGTGAACCGGTCGTGATCATGGGGTTGGTGTTGGAGGTGTGCGTCCTGGCGAGCCTGATCGAGATCAGGCTGCGCGGCTACCCGGCCGTGGTGTTGATCGAAGGTGTCGACACCTCCGACGGCGACCAGCCACGTAAGCACGAGTTCCTCGACACACTCGCAGGTTTCTGGGGGCACCCGATGACCTGGGCTCAGTGCGCGGCCGCGCTCGCGGGTTGAGCGTGCGGACCGGGACCCGAGCGCGAAGGACGCAACTCGGAAGGCACTCGTACGCCGACGCGGCCGTGTCCGTAAGTGGATCGTTCACCGGGCAGGTTTGCGGGACGGAAGGTGCCCGACGATCGCGCAATCTGCGCAGTGTGATCAACGACCAGGGCGATCCATCTCCGATCGAAATGTCGACATTCTTGGGCGGCGTTGTCGAATTCTTGGTGGCCGGTTCGTGGATAGGGCAACCGGACCGAACAAGGTCCCCAGAATCAAGGAGAACCACGATGCAGGAGAAGGCCATGCGAGTAACCAGACCATTCCGATTCGGCGTCGTTGCCCCGCTCACTTCTGACCTGCCGACGTGGCGAGACCGCGTGCGCCGCATCGCCGGCAGCGGCTACTCAACGTTGCTGATGCCCGACGTTCCTACGTGGCAACCAGCACTTGGCCCCACGCTGGCAACCGCGGCCGCGCTCGCTGACCTGCGGATCGGCTCGTGGGTCTATGCCTCCGCGCTGCGCCAACCATGGAGCACAGCATGGGAAGCCCACTCACTCTCAGTACTCACCGAAGGCCGCTTCGAAATGGGCATCGGCGCCGGCCGACCCGGGATCGAAGTCGAGCTGGGGCTGCCGGCCGTCTCCCCAGCTGAGCGTCGCGCCAGAATGCGCGAGACCGTGACCACCCTGCGTACCTTTGACGGCCCGGATCTGCACACGCCGGTCGTCATGGCGGTGAGCGGACCGAAGTCGCAGGCGCTGGCGCTCGACGTCGCCGACGCAGTCACGTTCGTACTCCCACCGGAAGATGATCGGGTCGAAACCACGCGCCGGGTACGCGACTTCGCTGTCGGCCGCGACATCGAACTCGCCCAGCACATCGCCGCCGTCGGTGACGGTGTCGCTGCGTTCATGGCACCGCCCAACCTCGACACTGCGGCACTTCGCGCGGCAGACTCGCTCGTCATACTTCCGAGTGACCCCGCGGCAGCCGCCGAAGAAATCCAACGACGACGCGAGGAGATCGGCTTCTCCTATTTCGTCATCGGCGCCGACTTCGCCGACACGCTCGCACCGGTCGTGGCCAAGCTCGCCGGACAGTAGGCGCGCCGCGTCGCAGCCTCGAGGCAATCGCCGCACTCCCTCTGCTGGCGACGCTGGGGCCGACCTGCTCACCAC
The DNA here is from genome assembly GCF_040120725.1 of Actinopolymorpha sp. B9G3. Lineage (NCBI taxonomy): Bacteria > Bacillati > Actinomycetota > Actinomycetes > Propionibacteriales > Actinopolymorphaceae > Actinopolymorpha > Actinopolymorpha sp. B9G3. The sequence continues at coordinate 16,195 of NZ_JBEEAB010000010.1, forward strand.
CGACCTGCAAGACAGCCACAACTGGTGGCTGAAGATCAACAAAGCCGACACCCGGCCCCCAAGTCGTCGCTACGCAGAATCAGCGCACCCTACTGACATTCGGGGCTACAGCGGGCGCCGCCCGCAAGGGGTTCGTTTTACGGACGAGCCGAGTAGGAGTTACGCGCCCGTGGTGCCGTCGATGCGCTCACGGATGAGATCGGCGTGGCCGGTGTGCTGCGCGTACTCCTCCAGGACCGGCTCCAACCCGAGGTGGTCAAGACCCTCACCGGCAAGCTCGGCTGACCAGCCGTCCACACTGCCGTCACGGAATCCAGCCATAACGCTCCCGCGCGGTCACCAGAGCAAAAGCGACGCCCTCAGCCCGCGTAATCGGCGCGGGTTCCGCAACGATAAGCATGCGAACTCCATTCACCACGACCATCTACACCTGGGCGTTGACGTCCCGGTTCGCGGTTAGTCCAAGCTGCGACCAGTCGCCACCCGGACCGCCACTGGGGTGCGGGGTGTCCGTTCGGGGAAACCGGCCGGACACGCTCGTGAGGTCAAGCCGATCGCCGGCGCCGTGATCGGCAGAGTCTCACACGCCCCGTCCGCAAGGATTCTCAATGAGGGTAGGGCGGATTCCAGCGGTCGAAGCAACGCTTGTGTTTGCCTGTTGGGTGCTGAGCTTACTGTGCGGCGGCTGCTCCTGCGCTGTGCTCGGGCGTCAGGGTTGGTCAGGGCACCTGGTGGCTACCGTGTTCTTCGATAGGGCCCTGAGCCGGCGGTTGGTCCTGCCAGCACCAGCTACTTGCGCTGCGCGATCTGGAGCGCGGGTTTCTCCGGTCGAGCGCTCCGGGTTGGCCGTCGAATGGGGCGCGACGCCCTGCCGTGAGACCACCCAACCGCCAAGCTCGAACGCGCGACGCGGAAGTCAGGTGCCACCGGCCATCGCTTGGTGCTATCAAGTGGGCATGCTGAGGCTCGGAGACGTCACGTTCGTGACCCGCGATCCCGAACGTCTGGCGGACATCTGGTCGACCGTGCATGGCATGCCAGAGCTCAAGTCGTCGCCTCGAGGAAATCCTGCGTGCCCACGCGGGGTAGCGCTTCTCCCGCGTCTGCCATTTGGCGCATGCGGGCCCCGTGCAACGTCCGCGGTCGACATGGACCTCACCGCGCTTCCTCTGCTGCCCGGCCTGTGATAATCAACAACGCTGAACTCGAACGCCGGCTTGCCGAGGTTGGTGAACCGGCCAAGTCGGCATCGGCGCGGCTGGCCCGCGGTATCGGTGACCTCCTCGGCGACAACCTCGTTGCGATGTGGCTCTACGGGGGCCAGCTGGCTCCTGGCGGGTCGCCGGGCGACGTCGACCTGCATGTCGTCGTCCGGCGTGCCCCGGACAGTCACGAGCTCGAGCGAGTCAAGAAATTGCACAGCACCATCTGCTCTGACCTCGCCATTCCGCAGCTCGACGCCTGGTACGTCCTGCTTGACGAGGCCCGCTCCACCCGGCGACCTCGGGACCTGAACTGGCCAGTCGAGGAGCGCGATGAGAACTGGGCGATCAAACGTGCGCAATGGTTCGCCGGAGCCTACGTCCTGGTTCATGGTCTGCCACCGGAGCAGGTTGTTCCTCGCCCGGACCGGGCTGAGATCGAGGCGGAGCTGCTCGCCCAACTCACTGACGCCATCGCCATTGATGACCATCGCCATCCGGCCGGGCTGACGTTGCGGCTCTGCCGGGTTCTCCTCAGCCTCACCACCCGGAACGTTGTTCACTTCAAGCTCGACGCCGCTGCCTGGGCACTCGACAAGCTCTCGCCCGAATCGCAGGCCCATGTCGCTGCGGCCGTACGGGTCTACCGCCGCGTCCCGGCGCCCGGTGATCGGTCCCTCATTGCCGAACGGGTGTCAGCTTTCTGTCGGGAGATCTGCTCACTGGTCGAGAGTCTGCCCGGGCGTTGAGCTTCAACTCGGCGACGCTGTACTCGTGCGGCGTGGTCGGCGGTCTGGGGCGGGTAGCGTCCTTGTTCGTCGCGGTGGCGGTCCAGCTCTCGTTTGATCATCGACGGGCTGCGGGCCAGTTCGGCTGCGATCTGCCGCTTCGAACAGCCCAGCCACAACAGATCAGCGATCTGCGGCCGCTCGTGTAGCGACAGGTACCCGTCCGGAGGGTCGACTGTGCTGGGTAGGTGCCACGCTCTGGTGGCGGTGTCGGGTGCGAATCAGTACGCCGGTGCGTCGGGTCACCCCGAGCAGCTTGCATGCAGCTGTGTTCGTCAGCCCGGAACGCATCAATCCCAGTACCGCGTGTCGCGCAGGTCGGACTTCGACGGCCGCCGCGTGTGCAGCAGTTCGACGTGGCGTGCTGACTCCCGCACCAAACGCTGCTCGCCAGCTGCACGCTCACGCCGCGCCCGGTCGTGAGCCCTGCGGCGTTCGGCCTCCCACCCCACCGACCGCTACCGCGGAATCCGCAGCTTGCGCGCCACGGAGCGCACGGACACACCCTGCTCGCGCAGAGCGACAAACGCCTCTCGGAGCCAACCCATACCCGGTCTGCTTGTCGACCCCGGCTGCCCGGGTGGACGGGTTGAGACCACGCCCTCACGAATCGAGGCCAGGAAACGTACGCCAGCGCCAGAGTCGGACCACAAGTACATCGACGAACTACTTTCAAAGAAGGCGTTGCGTCGACCGATAGAACCTGGGGGTGGCCTATCCGGACGCTTCCCGCAGTCACAGTTCGCGCCAATGCTCGTCCTCCTAGGCGCCACAGCCAAAGTGGGATCGTCGTCTTGGATCCCTGTAGAGGGCGTCGCCTCCGTAGAACGCCCGGATACGCTCCCATTCCTCGTTCTGCGTAGCGCCGATGAAGGTCCACAGCACCCCGGCTCAGGTGAATTTCGTTCAAGACCCCGACGGCCCGTTGCCCCATCGTGGTCTGCATGAGCGACGGACTGCAGGTCATAGGGGTCGGGCTGCATCGGACCGGGTCGATGTCGGTGAAGGCGGCGCTGGAACGGTTGGGGTTCGGGCCGTGCTATCACGGCATGGAGGCGCTGCGTCGATCGACGGACGGCGACCATTGGCTGGCAGCGTACGAAGCCGGCGGTGAGTTCGACTGGTCGGTGATCTTCGAGGGTTATCGTGCCACTTTGGACTGGCCGACCATCTACTTCTGGGAGCAGTTGTCCGCTGCGTATCCAGACGCGAAGATCCTGCTCACAGAACGCGATCCGGAACTCTGGTGGGACAGCCACGTCCGGATGTTCCAGGTCAGCGCCGAGCTCGACCATGAGCGCACCGACGAGGAGCGGCAGGGGGCCGAGGAGTCCGGCTACGCGCAGGTGGAGGAGGCGCTGTTCACGGTCGTGACGGCGACCTTCGACGGGCAGGTGTTCGACAAGGCGCACTGCCTGCAGGTATTCGAGGACCACTACGAACGGGTACGGCGTAGCCTGCCGGCCGAGCGGCTGCTCGTCTATCGCGTGCAGGAGGGCTGGGAGCCGCTGTGCCGGTTCCTCGGTGTCGACGTTCCGGACGAGCCGTTCCCACGTGTGAACGTCGGCGACGACCTTCGGCACAACATCCGGACGGCGATGCGGCTGGCCAGAGCGCAGACGGGGGAAGCGGTCTGGCGCTGACGCTCTGTGAACTGGATACCTGTTCAGGGCCATATCCAGTGCACAGAACGGGTGAGCGCAGCAGCTCGCGGACGTGGGTTCCGCGGTCGTGTTGTGATCAGGCGGTGATGAGCGCGGCCGGGGTGGTGCCGGTGAAGTGGCGGAACTCGCGGATGAGGTGGGCCTGGTCGGCGTAGCCGGACTCGGCGGCGATGCGGGCCCAGCTCTGGCCGTGGTCGAGGTGCCGCCACACGGTCGAGAGCCGCAGGAGCCGGGCTGCCATGTGGGGCGCCACGCCGACCTGCTGCTTGAATTTGGTGATGAGGTGCTTGTGGCTCCAGCCCACCTGGCGTGCGATCTCCCTGATGGGGTCCCTCCCGTCGGAGTGCGCGAGCAGGCGCCAGGCGTGGGTCACCTCGGGCGACGGCTGCGGTCCTCTGGTGGCGCGGTCGAGCAGGAAGGCGTCGAGCAGCCGGCCGCGCTCCTCCCACGTGCGGGCGGACTGGACGTGCTCGCCGAGCCGGCGGGCCTCCGCGCCGACGACGTCCTCGAGAGCGACGTACAACGATCCGCCGATCTCCGAGAGGGCAGGCCCGAGCAGTTTGTAGGCGCCGAGAGGGGCCAGGCGCGCCACGATGGCGGGTGCCCACGGTCCCTGGATGCGGGTGTGGGAGGTGCGTGGGGCGTTGACGAGCAGCGGGGGATGCCACGGCTGGTCCGTCACCTTCACGGCCAGCACTGTGACCAACGTAGCGGGGTCCACGAAGTCGCCGTGTGGAAATGCCGCCTCGTCGAATCCTTCGTGGTCACGGGTGACCCACGGCAGCAGGCGAGCATCCGCCGACAACACGATGCTCGGCGAAAGCCCATACTCGACGCCCGCCCGCTCCCTGCCGCGGGATACCGCCTCCTCCGACATGACCACGAGGCTACGGAACCCCACGAACCCACCGGCATCGCCCTCGTTCTGCGCCGTCAGGTGGTACGCCGACACCGATCTCGACAGCCACGGCGAATCCGGTCAGGGTGCAGTCCCCTGTGGCGCATACGCGGCGAAGTTCGTAACCGGCTGTGGGCCGTCGTCTGCGGCCTATGTGACCTCGTCGCAGGCGGCTCGGCAGCCGTTCGTCGTAGATGGCTGCCCCCCGGGATCCTTCTCCTCGCGATGTCGTCTGCCCGGGCGGCGCAGTAGGCCAGCGGTCACACGGCTGCTGCTCGAAAGTCGACTGATCGGTTCGGTGGACACTGATGTCATGCCGAGGTGAATGTTGACGCCGTTGCTCGGGCCGCGGGTGTGTCTGTGGTGCGGCGGCTGACAGGTGGCGAGTGGGGCGCTTACCTCGTCACAACGGTGGGGGGCGCCATGGCGGTGCTGAAGCCCTTGCCGCGCCATGAAATCTTCGCGGAGCATCGAGCCGTGGACGCCCTCCCGATCAGGCGTGTGTCCATGAAACCAGCAGGCTCAGACAAAGACGATCATCAGACCCTGCTGCGTGGGGGCCCAGTTGCCGGACTTCCGCGGATCAGAGCAACAGCGACTCCCGTAGCACCCGGCCCTCGGACTGCGCGGGTGGGTCGATCCCGAGGATCGCCGACATCGTCGCGGCCAGGTCGACGTGGCGTGGGTTCTGCGGCGGCCTCCCGGGCCGGATCCGGTGGCCGGACAAGATGAGTGGCACCTTGGTCTCCGCGCGACTGCCGTGGCGTCCGTCGAAGCCCTCGGCTGGCGGGTTGAAGGACAGCGCGTACGGTGCTGCCAGTTCGAGCACCAGCTGGCCGTATTGGGGCGCCATCCGCAGCGCTGCCTGGTCGGTCTTGGTCAGCACAGTCGCGACACCTTCGACGTCGGCAAGCGCCGCATGGGCACGGTCGATCGCGGCGGCGTCGGTGGCCAGCGCGCCGAGGAGATGCACGGACGCGATGCTGCCGCCGGAGACCAGGACGACATCGGTCTCCGGCGATGGCCGACCACCGGACCCGATCACCTCGGGCGTAAAGCCCGCGGTGGCGAGGGCGGCGACCGCCTGAGCGGCCATCGGCGTGTTCCAGCCGGTCATGCCGTGGTCGCCGGTGACCACCCAGGTCGTCCGGCCGAAGAGGTCGAGGTCCTTGACCGTTCGGATCAGCCGTCCGAGCTCGACGTCGGTCTCGCGCATGGTGTCGAGCATCCGCGGGTCGTCGGGCCCGAACGAGTGCCCGTCGCCGTCGAGGTCGCTGGAGTAGACCGCGAGGAAGTCCGGTCGCCGGGTGATGGTCACCATCGTGCCGCCGCTGTTGACGGGTTGCCCGGTGAGCATGGCGATCGCGTCGTCGACGCGCGCGCTGATCCGTCCGCCGGGCTGGGTGTAGAGGCCGTCAGGGTCGCCGTACGCGATGCCTTTGTCCTGCAGGATGAACCACTGCGCGGACCCGATCTGGATGCCCTGCGGTCGCCACGCCTGGGCGAGTCCCTCGACCGCACTGTCGCGGCTCTGGCCACGGGCGACACCGGCCGTCTCGTCGTAGTAGTAGGCGGCGTTGCGGGTGCGGTCGGGGTTGGCGCCGCACGAGATCGCCGTCCATGACTGGTTGGTGATGCTGGCCATCACGCCGGTGTTGGTGGTCACGGAGCCGAGCCGCGCCAGCGACATCAGGTTCGGCATCGGCGCCCGACCGTCGAGGTAGTCGATGTCGAAGCCGTCGAGGGCGACGAAGATCAGCAGGCCGCGCTTGGCGGCGGCGTACGCAGGCACGGCGTCGAGCGGCGATGCGAGCGCCGCAGCCACGGCGCCCGCGCCGGCGAGGACGCCGCGCCGGGACAGCGAAGTAGTGGACATGGCGCGACCGTAGAAGCCGCACGCTCCCAGCCGGCGCCGATTGGATGAACGGTCCGCAAACGGTCAAGGCCGTCGAGAATCCGGCGGCCATAGATGGCTGACAGCAGACGTTCGGCCAGATCCTCGGCGCTGCGCGCGCAGCCGACCTCGACCTGCCGGCCGCTCGGTTCACGATCCGCTCCGGCAAGGGCGGCCGAAGCCGGACCATCCCGGTCGGCCCCGCAACCGTCCAGGTAATCCGCGACTACCTCGATCTGTGACAGCAGCACCCCGCAGCCGACGACCCCAACCTCTGGCTGGGTACCTGAGGGACCAGATCCGGGTACGACAGCCTCGGCAAGGCAGCCGCCGCGCCAACCCACGGCGGCCGAACGGGCCGCGGCCGCGGCGCGCCCGCTCGACCTGGGGAACCTGTGACCGCGGGACCGTCGGGCTTGAGCTGGCCGGTGGGCACTTCGCCGTGGCAGCAACTCACCCACGCTTCCTCCCGAGATCGTCCCAACAGCGGCCAACGGATGCCAGGGTGGGGCCGTGATCGTTGAGACCAAGGTCGTCGGCAGCAAGGACACCGAGTCCCTGCACGTCGCGGTGCCCGCCGATATCGGATCGCTGCGAGATCTCCTCTCGGCGCTCGTGCGTCATGAGTTGGCCTCCTACGAACAACGGCGAACGGCCAGCAAGACCCTGCAGGTGCTGACTCCTGCGGACCTCGCTCGCGGCGTCGACACCGGCGTCTACGGCCGCGAGAACCGTGCGGTCGCGGCCCCGCCACCCGAGGCTGAGGCAATTGAGCGAACCGTCGAGGCCTTCACGGACGGCCTCTTCTTTGTGTTCATCGACGACGTCCAGGTCGAGGAGCTCGAGGCGCCGGTCGTGGTCCGTCCAGACTCGACACTGCGACTGATCCGCCTGGTCGCCCTGGCAGGGGGCTGAGCATGCTGTCGGGTGATGCCGCACGGGCAGCGCTGCAGAAGTACGTCGCGTCCGAGGGCGACCGGACCAAGGGCGTACGCGTCCACAAGCTCTTGGCGCCCAAGCTCGCCACCGACATCGTCGCCGTCCTGGCCGACACCCGGCGCCCCTGCCGACCCATCTCCCGGCGGCTCGACGAACTCAGCCTCCCCAAGCGTGAGAAGGTGCTCAGCGCCATCACCCCGGAACTCGGGAAGGATCTCGCGCGCTGGTGGGAGTGGTCAGCGCAGCAGCCCTATCAGCGGGGTTGGCAGCGGCGCGCCTACCGGTCCACGGACCGGGCTGACTCCCTCGACACCCGCTGGATGGAGCTGCGCCAGTACCTGCAACACGCCCTGCAGTACCCCCAGCCGCTGGAATGGCAGGCCGCATGGGCGCTGCACTTGGGCCAGCACGTCCCGTTGGGCTCGCTCTTCGCCTCCGCCGTCGCCCACGGCAACACGGACGTCGCCCAGATCCTCACCGCGTGCATTCGCGGCGAGCACGACATCAGCGGCCCGTCGCAGCACGCGTACGTCGCACTCCTCTCATCGCCCGACCCCGCCGCCTGGGCGGAAGTCGAGCGGCGCCTCGTCGCCGCACAACGCTCCGAGGGACTGCGCCAGACGATCCTCGAGGCCGCTGATCTCGCCCATCCCGATGCATTCGCCCGGATTCTTGACCTCGTCGTCGAGCATCGGCTCGCCAGGTTCGCCGGGACCGTGCGTGCGCTGGGCGTCTGGATCGGTGAAGACCTCACGGTTCGGCAGGAGAAGCAGGTCGCCGACGCCGTGGCCATCATCCGCGACCATCTCCGGCAGCCCCCACAACCCGCAGCCCTGGCCGAAGCTGACCCCGTGTCCGCGTTCCTCGGCGTCTGGTCCCTGGCGGTCCGCGACGTGCACGCGGCCATCGCCGCCGCCGAATCCCTGCAGAGCAACCCGAACGAGCGCACCCGGCTGGCGGCCGCCCGGCTGCTCACCGACTTCGCAATCCCCGCTACCGGTGCCGCTCTGACCCGCGCGATCTCCGACCTGTCCCTTCCGGTGTACGCAGCCGCCGTGACCGCGTGGCCGGCCCACGCGTACGGGTTCGAGCAATCTCCGGTGCCGATGCCAGAACCGGTCCGGGCCAACCTCCATGAGCGGGTCCGCACGCTCGGCAAGATCCAGGACGTCGACACCGGACTGATCGGCACCCTGCCGCGCAAGGTCGGCAGCACCCTCGCCGCGGACGTGCTCATCTGTCACTCCGGCGACCGGCAACTCGACCTGGCGCTCGTGGGCGCGGCGTCCGCAAACGGCCGCTGGGTCGCGGCCCGCGAGTACGCCAAGGATCCGGCCAGCAACAGGGCGGCGCTGTTCTCGCTTGTCGCTGATCGCTCGACCATGGTGCGTGACACCGTCGGCGGCGCGCTGCAGTCGCTTCCCGCGATCTCCGAGGGCGAGGCCCGGCTTCTGGAGGACGCGCTCAGCCGCAAGGCGGCCGACCTGCGCACGACCGCGCTGTCCATTCTCCGGAAGCGAGATCCGCGCGCGCTTGCCGCTTCGATCGAGCGACTCGCATCCGGGACTGCCGACCAGCAGCGAGCCGCCGACGAACTCGTCGGCCGCAGCGAAGCAACCGCCGGCCAGACGAACGAGGCCACCTCGGCGATCCGTTTCAACGCCGCCGACCGCACGCCTGCTCAGCGCCCCATCGCCCCAGCGCCCGCAGCTTGGGAGCGACACCACGACCGGTGTCGGCTCGCGTGGACCTCGCTGAGCGGCTGGCTCGCCGAACACGCGGACGTCGAGGTCCAGACCTACCAAGGCGTCGAACTCCTGGCGAACATCCGATGGATCCACGTCGGCAAGGACGGTGCCCTTCCCATTCCGGAGATCCTCGGCCCGTGGTGGGAACGCATCCAGCCGCAGCTCACCGACGGCGGACTCGAGCTTGCTCTTCTGTCGCATATTCCACGGGTGAACCGACGATGGGCGGTCGATGTCACCCGAACCCTCGTAGGGCCGGTGGCAGCGGAGTTTCCGAAGGCCGACGTCAACGCCCTGCAGTGGCAGGCATTCCGAGCGATCGGCCAGCACGCCAGCCGCGATTCCTGGGCCGAGCCCCTTGTCCGCTTCCTGGAGACGGCCGCCGCTGCGCTGCCGGTCGACGGGCTCCGCGCTCCAGCGGAAGTCCTGGAGCGCCGCGGCCGGCGCCTCGAACGGGATCGCTGGGGCAACCCGATCGGCGCGGACGATCGCACCACCTTCGAGGACCTGTTCAGCGGCAGCCCAGGCTTCATCGACCCCACCGGGCTGACCGACGACCAGCTGGCTCGGCTCTGGCGCGCGCTCAGGTTCATCGACGAGCCGGAGGGGACCATTGACCGCTGGGACGGCCCGAAGGTCGAGGTCGACGTCCGCGACGCCTATGGCCGCGCCGGTGGGACCGTGCAGGTTCCCAACCAGCCCGATCGTTGGCCAACCCCCGCCCGGATCCTCGTCGAGGCCTTCAACCGGGGTGCCGCGACGAGAGCAGACCTCATCGACGCCCTCGTGGTCGCACCCCGCGTCCACCACTGGTTCTCCCATGGGCCACGGCAAGACGCCCTGCGCGTGCTCACCGGACTCCGACCCGAGCCCTGGGCCGCGGGCGCCAGAGTTCAAGGCGTCGTCTCCGAAGTACGGGCCGCCGTCATCGCCGCGGAGGTCGCTCGCGGAGACCTGCCGACCGAGCTCTCCGAGACCTCCCATGGCCTGCGCACCACTTACGGCGCGCAGCAGCTCGTGCAATGCCTCGCCGCACTCGGAAAGAGGCCGTTCGCCCGTGCCTACGCCTGGACCCAGTCGCGCGAGAGCAGCCTCTCTCACCTCATTCGCGTCAACCAACCGCTAGCGGACGACTCCGCCGCCGCGCTCGGCCGGCTTGCCAAGGAAGCCGAGATCTCCGACCAGCGGCTCATCGAGACCGCTGTCTACGCACCTCAGTGGTCCCGTCTGCTCGAGCAACACCTCGGATGGACCGGACTCGAGTCGGCCGTGTGGTGGGTGCACGCGCACACCAAGGACGACAGCTGGTCCGTCGACGCCGAGATCCGCGCCCAGTGGGCCACTGAAGTCAGCCAGCGCACTCCACTGGACGCGACTGACCTCGTCAACGGTGCCGCGGATGTCGCATGGTTCCACGACGTGATCGGCACGCTCGGAGAAGACCGGTTCAACCAAGTGCTCAAGGCCGCGAAGTACGCCTCGTCCTCGGGCGGCCACAAGCGTGCACAGCTGTTCGCCACAGCCCTGTTGGGGACGATCGACGAAGGGGAGGTCGTGCAACGTATCCGCGAGAAGCGCCGTCAGGACTCGGTGCGCGCCCTCGGCCTGCTCCCGCTCCCGAATCAGGAGGCGCTGCTCGACCGATACGAACTTCTCCGCGGCTTCGTTGCCTCCGACCGCACCTCGGGCTCTCAGCGGCGGGCCTCCGAATCCACTGCCGTCGAGGTTGGGCTGGAGAACCTCGCCCGCACCGCCGGATTCCGGGACCCCCAGCGACTGGTGTGGGCCATGGAAGCGCAGCCGGTCCGAGACCTGGCCGACGGCCCCGTCACTGCCGCAGACGGCGATCTGGTCGTGGCCCTCGCCATCGACGCCTCCGGATCCCCCGAGCTCACAGTCCAGCGGGCCGGCAAGCCACTCAAGTCCGTCCCGGCCAAGAGCGCCAAGGTGCCGGAGATCGCCGCACTCCGAGACCGGGCGACGACCTTACGCAAACAGATCCGTCGCATGCGAACGTCACTGGAATCGGGGTGCGTTCTCGGGGATGCCTTCGTCCCGGACGAGTTGGCGGACCTCCTGCGACACCCGATCCTCGGCCCGATGCTCCGCGACCTCGTCCTCGTCGACATCGAGGGGATCGTTGGGTTCCCGCTTGACGGCACCACGTTGTCCGCCCCGGACGGTGCCGAACGCGTCGCTGTCGGCGCTCTGCGGGTCGCGCACCCGATCGACCTCCTGTCCTCGGGAGAGTGGCCGGACTTCCAGCACGCGCTGATGGTTGGCGAACGACGGCAACCCTTCAAACAGCTCTTCCGCGAGCTCTACACGCTCAACGCGAACGAACGCGACGAAGCCGGCGTGAGCTCCCGCAGGTACGGAGGACACCAGGTCGAGGCTCGACAGGCCGGCGGGATCTTCACCTCTCGCGGCTGGGTCGCGGACTTCGAGCAAGGCTTCTCCCGAACGTTCCACCAGCAGAAGATCACCGCGTGGTGCCACCTCGTCAACGGCTGGGGCTCCCCGACCGAGGTCGAGGACGCCACCATCGACGACGTCACCTTCCACCCAGCTGGGAAGTGGCAGCCGCTGCCGCTCGCTGACGTCCCTGCCCGGGTGTTCTCGGAAACCATGCGCGACCTCGACCTGGTCGTCTCCGTGGCACACGCGAGCGGCGTTGACCCCGAGGCGTCGGAGTCCTCGATCGCCATGCGCGGTCGCCTGGTCGACGAGACAGCCTCGATGCTCGGTATTGCCAACGTTGAGGTCGGCGGCCACCACGTGCGCGTCAAGGGCACCCTCGGCACCTACTCGATCCACCTTGGCTCCGGCGTCGTGCACCGGGTCCCCGGCAACGCGGTGTGCATCGTGCCGGTCTCCGCCCAGCACCGCAGCCGCGTCTTCCTTCCGTTCGCGGACGACGACCCCCGGACCGCCGAGATCGTAGCGAAGGTTGTTCTTCTGGCATGCGACGACAAGATCAAGGACCCGACGATCCTCCAGCAGTTGGTGGGTTAGCGCCGCGGAAACGTTGCCTAGCGCAAGCCGACCTGTTCCCTCTTCCACTGCCATCCGGCCATCGCCGGGCGCGTCGTGACCTGCGGTTGGATGGTGTGGAAGCTTGCCGTCCACTTCGAGGGTGGCTTCCCCAGGAGAGCCAACATTTCGGCCGCAACCTTCGTCGGGTGACTTCCCTCTGCTTTCCACACGGACGAATACCTGGAACTTGTTGTCCACGGTCGTGAACGACACGACGAACTTGGACGCGTCGCGGCAGTCGGCTGCTGCCCACAGAATCCGCAACCCACGCTGACCGAGCAAAGTCGCGATCTGCGCGTGCGAGGATCAGCCGCGCAGTCGTGTCCTGCGGTCGCTCCCCACCGTGGTCCGAGCCAATGCGGGCGACTTCTGCGTCGTACTGCTGCGCATTGAAGGTGACGCCGTGCCGCATGGGAACGTTGATCAGCCAGTCCCAGTGGACGAATTCGCCCTCGCGCACGATGTTCACGTCCGTCGACGCGCTGCCGTACTCGCCGCATTCGCAGCGGGCGATCGGAACCCGGCGGGGATCGCGCAGCACGGACCCGGGCGCGAACCGAGTTTGCGCGGACCCTCAGGTCTCACTGGTCGGCGAGGTCTCACGTCCACTGCCAGTGCCGCCGTTGCGTGTCGATGGCCCATGCGCTGATCCGGTCGAGGTCGGCGGTGTGGGGAAGGGGCGAACGGTCCTGGTCGAGCAGCGTCCGCACCGCGTCCTCCATGCGGGAGATCTCGGCTGAGACCTCATCACGGTCGACCTCACCTCGTTTGACCGCGAGTACGCGGGCGCGCTCGCGATCCGGCAGCGGCAGGCTGAGGCTTCCGGTGCTGGCGATCTCGAAGCCTTGGTAGGCGAGCCGTAGGGCGTGGCTGCCGTACTTCACGTCCCAGCCGTACTTCTCGATCAGCTCCGGCCGGTTGGGCACGTTGCGCTTGGACTGGCCGAGCATCCGTTCGTGCTGGGAGCGCATGTAGCCGAGGAAGCGTTCGACAGCGAGTCGCGACATGAAGGCCGTGCGCAGGCTGCGGAGTTCTTCGCCCAGAGGTGTGACGACGACCAGCGACTCCTCGGGAGCGAACAGCGGCAACATCACGGTGGGGTTGCCCTTGATCGCCAGGCGCAAGTACTTCCGAAGCGAGTAGAGGACCAGGTCGGTGTCGCCGTGCCCGCTGCGCACACCTTCGGGCTGCGTGCGCCAGATGTAGTCCTCGCGATGCCGCTCGACACCGAGGACCCATTCGGGCGGCTCGATGTAGACACCCATCTCGTCGTGGTCGTCGGTGCCCTCGATCGCGATGCCGTGCACGCCGCTACCGACGACGGAGCGCAGGATCTCATTGGGGAGCGCCACGCCGCGGTCGCCGTAATCGACGTTCGGCTGTTCGGACATGGTGGCCATGCTATCGACGCGCAGGTGTCGGTTTCGTCCGGGCGCACGGGCATACTTCGACCTGGGTCGAACACTGTTGACCCTCCAGACTTAGCCCGGATGCACCGCCAAGCCGCTGGTCGACTGGTAGTTGATCTTGGACCCAATAGGAACCGCATACAGCTCGTTGACTGGCTGGCTCTTGGAGCGCATCCGACCTCTGGTGCCGGTCGGACGCGTGTCGGCTGGCACACCGACCGGCAGTACTGGCGGACGTGCTCGATCGAGGCCTCAGGGCCAAGCCCAGCTGTCGGGGGAACGGAAACCCCCACAGGGTTGGACTCCACGCCAGAACCACAATTCGCCTGCTCCCTTGAGAAAAGGCATCTACATATCAGCCACGACCCGTGCATCACCAGCCACAGGGGCACCTGAGATGCGTTAGCGCATCGCGCGGTGGCTAGGGGGCGGGATGCCGTTTTCGCGGGCGAGGCGGCGGATGTAGGCGGCGGTGAAGGGGGAGAGTGCGGCGACCTCGGTGGGTGGGACGCCGGCGCGGAGTGCGGCGAGGCATGCTTCGATCACGGCTCGCCGGTCGGCTGCGTGCGCTTCGGCGCTTGCGACGTATCGGCGAGTGGTCGCGGTGATGCGTTGTCTCGGTTCGGGCACCGAAACAGAGTAGCGCAACTGTGTTGCGCTGCCGTGCGGGCTGCCGGTATGGTCTTCCCGCACTCCCGGTGCGAAGGTTCCGGCTACTTCTCTCGGAAAGAAACTGTGCCGGCACCGACTTTGATCTCGGGGGGCCTACAACTTCACAGAAGATGCCCGGTGCGAAGACGGCGGTTACTTCCACTGTTAATGGAGAGGTTGCAGGTTCGAGTCCTGCCTGGCCAGGGGAACTGGCTTGTAGCTCAATGGCAGAGCACTTTCGTCACCGCAGTCGGCTTTGATCTCGGGCATCTTCTTGAAGTTGTGCGTCTCTCCTCGCGGTAGAGAGTGGTTGAGACCAATGGCCAAGTTCAACACCAAGACCACGCGTGCAGCAGCCGTGTCGAGCCCGGTCCGATCCGAGGCCGTACCTATGGGTGCGACCGTTGAGGGTGCGCCCGGCTACGGGCGCGATGCTAGGGGCGAGCTGTTTCTGCTCTCGGTGGTGAACATGGTCGGCGAAGACACGTTCTACGAGGTGGCGTCGGATCGTGACGCCCGGTTCCGTGCTCTCGTCGGCGATGTGGCTGGTGCGGACCCGGACTGGCTAGGGCGGTTCCTGCCGTGGTTGCGGCGAGAGGCCCACATGCGCACTGCGCCGATTGTTGCCGCGCTGGAGGCTGCCCGCACCATGGCGCCCTCTGGAGTCCCTGGGTCTCGTCAGATCGTGTCGTCGGTGCTGCAGCGCGCTGACGAGCCGGGGGAGGCGTTGGCGTACTGGATGTCTCGCTATGGCCGGGCGATCCCGAAGCCGGTGAAGCGGGGGATCGCCGATGCGGTGCGCCGGCTCTACACCGAGCGGTCGCTGCTGAAGTATGACACCGACGCGAAGGGATTCCGGTTCGGAGACGTCATCGACCTCGTTCATCCAACGCCTGCGGCGGACAAGCCGTGGCAGGGCGACCTGTTCGCCCATGCCCTGGATCGGCGACACGGCCGGGAGAACATCCTGCCGGACTCGCTCCCGACACTGCGGGCGCGGCGTGACCTGATGGGCATTCCGGTCGAACTGCGGCGTGGCCTGGTCGGTGGTGACTTGTTCCGGCTGTCCGGGATGACCTGGGAGGCGCTGGCGGGATGGTTGCAGGGCCCGATGGACGCCCACGCGTGGGAGTCCGTCCTTCCTGACATGGGGTACATGGCGCGGCTTCGGAACCTGCGGAACTTCGACGACGCCGGCGTCTCCGACGAGGTTGCGGCTGCTGTCGCTGCACAGTTGGCTGACCGGGAGCAGGTGGCGCGGTCACGGCAACTGCCGATGCGGTTCCTGTCCGCGTACCGGGCGGCCCCGTCGCTGCGGTGGGCACACGCGTTGGAGACGGCGCTCGGGCACTCCTTGGGCAACGTGCCGCAGCTGTCGGGGCGGACGTTGATCCTGGTGGATCAGTCGTGGTCGATGTCTGGACAACTTTCCGGTCGGTCGCAGCTCACGTGTGCTGATGCGGCCACGGTCTTCGGTGCGGCTCTGGCGCTTCGTTGCGTTGATGCTGACCTTGTGCAGTTCGACGACTCCAGTGCCCGGGTGCGGTTCCGGCGCCGTGACTCGATCCTGCGGATCGTGGAGCGGTTCTGGGGTCCTCGGGGTGGTACGAACACCGCCGAGGCCGTCCGGTCCTGGTACAAGCGCCACGACCGGGTAGTGATCGTCACGGACGAGCAGACGTGGGGCGGCTATCACGGACAGGAGCCGACCCGGCAGGTGCCGGCCGATGTTCCTGTGTATACGTGGAACCTGGCTGGGTATCGGCACGGTCACGGTCCGTCCGGTGGGGGTAACCGGCACACGTTCGGTGGGTTGACCGACCAGGCGTTCCGGATGGTGCCGTTGCTCGAGGCGGGTAGGAACGCCGATTGGCCGTTCTGAAGGTGGTGTGGGCTCTGGCGCGTACCTGTGCGCAGGTAGGCGCCAGAGCCCGCGCCGTGTCGGATCTGTTGAGTACGGCGGGTTCGTACGGGCTATCCGGGCTGGGGTGGCTTTCGTCGTTGGCGGGCCAGTCGCCTGATCGTCGGTGGATCGACATGCAAGACCTTCGCGAGAGTTGCCGTTTGAGGCTGGACGAGCGTTCGGCGGCTCCGCTCAACATGGGCGTAAAGGCCGCGGCTCATGCCCGGCAGGGCGTCCGCGGGGTGGGTCCGACTCGTAGCAAGAGACCTGCACGACGAGCGTGCGTATCGCCGAGCAGCGTCGGTCGGGCTGCCTGTGTCGGCGGCGTGTAGGTCGTAGATCGATTCGGCCAGCCGTACCGGGTCCATCCGAGTGACTTCCGCTGGGCAGTGAGGCGGCTA
This sequence comes from Actinopolymorpha sp. B9G3, assembly GCF_040120725.1. Taxonomy (NCBI): domain Bacteria; kingdom Bacillati; phylum Actinomycetota; class Actinomycetes; order Propionibacteriales; family Actinopolymorphaceae; genus Actinopolymorpha; species Actinopolymorpha sp. B9G3. Next base: position 32,728 of record NZ_JBEEAB010000010.1, read on the forward strand.
CCGTCGAACGACTCGACCCAGTGTCGCCCGGATGCTGCATTGATGACGAGGTCAGTCCGGTTTCCCAGAGAGTTGATGCCTATCACCTTCTATAATTCAGTTGTTGATGGCCGCATAGTGGCCCTACTGTTGTTGCCGAACCAATCATCAACCAGACCAGGAGAAGCGACATGTCGTGGCACACCTCATGCGATACGCAGTGGCACATGCCGTGCGGCGAGGTGGTCGTCGCGATCTTCGGTCGACCCGTCCTCTCCTACGCCAGCGAGAAGCTGAACCTGGGCAGGCGGCGAACGTAAGCGCATCTCCGAAGCGCGAACGCCGCCCACCCAGACAGGGATCGGGCGGCGTTTCTCTGTTGTACGGCAAGGAACACTTGCGGGTGTAGCTCAACCAGGCAGAGCAGCGGTCTCCAAAGCCGCCACATGTGGGTTCAACTCCTACCACCCGTGCTCCCGCTCCGGCTGCGCGCCGGCGGCGTCGATTGTTGAGAACTCCACAGTGGATGGCATGCATGAAGGGCCCGGCCGGCAGACGTCTGACGGCCGGCCGGGCAACGACGGGATGTGGCGCAGCAGGGAGCGCATCCGCTTTGGGAGCGGAGGGTCCTCGGTTCGAGTCCGAGCATCCCGACAGCATCTGCCGGCGAGAACCGGGGTCAAGATGCATGTGAGGGCTCGTTGCCCGCCAAGCTCAGGTGGCAGAGCGCCGGCGTGAAGAGCCGGAGGATCCGGGTTCGACGCCCGGGACGGGCACGCCGCCGCGGAGAAGGCCACATCTACCGCGGCGCGATTCACCGCCGATTCGACCATGGGTTAGGTCGTCAGGTTCTCACCCTGGAGCAGCGGGTTCGAGTCCCGCATCGGCGACGTCGTATCTCGCGGCTATAGCTCAATGGACAGAGCGTCTGGCCTCCACCCAGAGGATCGGAGTTCAATTCTCCGTGGCCGCTCAGGTGCCGGAACCGCGTGACCAAGGACACTCGGCCCCCACCAGCACTCGGCCCTCAGCATTTCCTCCCCTTGCCGCGGTGGCCCAACTGGGAGAGGCGGCCGATTCAAGATCGGTTCATTGCGGGTTGGACTCCCGCCTGCGGTACGCCGTTGTAGCTCATCGGGCAGAGCACTGTCTTGGTACGACAACCGGAGAGGAGAACCTGGTGGAGACCGTACTCGTTATCAACGCCGATCTCGGCCCGCTTCACCGGGTCAGCCTGCGACATGCCGTGGGGATGCTGGTCCGCCGGGTCGCTGAGGTGCATGAGGCGGTGCCCGACCGGCTGATCGGGGCGTGGCCAGTGCCGACGGTGGTGCGTCTCGTCCGGTACGTGTTCACGCGGTGGCGGTACACCACCGGGCCGGTCTGGTCTCGGCGCGGCGTCCTGGCTCGCGACCGGCAGACATGTGGCTACTGCGGCCGGGTCGCGGACACGGTCGACCACGTGGTTCCCCGCTGCCGCGGTGGCCGCAACACGTGGGCCAACACGGTGGCTGCCTGCAGCGGCTGCAACGGCGCCAAAGGAGACCGCACCCCCGCCGAGGCGGGTATGAGGCTGCGGCGGGAGCCGGTCGTCCCGTCGTGGGCGGCAATGGCCAGGCGCTGACCGGGTGGCCGGCGGGGAGCGCAGCCCCGCCGGTCACCCTGGTCCGGTCCCGGGTCGTCCAATCGGTAGCGACACCTGACTCTGGATCAGGCGATCGAGGTTCGAATCCTCGTCCGGGAGCCAACGCATCCGCCGATCCCGCCCTCGTAGCCCAACAGGGAGAGGCGCCAGCCCGAGGTGCTGGTCAGTGCGCGTTCGAATCGCGCCGAGGGCACGGAACGCCGGCGAGGCGCCACAGGTAGGCGCACCGGGCCTGTACCCCGGAGGTGTGTGGGTTCGAGTCCCACCGCCGGCTCCACCGGCCAGCGCAGCACGATTGGTGGTGCACCGCATTCGTAACGCGGGGGAGCGAGTTCGATCCTCGCCGCTGGCTCTACGGGCGACGCACAGGTGTGCAGCGCCGCCTTGCAAGCGGCGCCTGCTCGGTTCGATACCGAGGTTGTCCACCCTGCCCGGGTAGCCCAACTGGAAGAGGCCGCCGGCTTAGACCCGGTGGGTTGCAGGTTCGACTCCTGTCCCGGGTACGCATGGTGTCGTAGCTCAGAAGGTGAGAGCACTGCCCTGTCAAGGCAGAGGTCGCGGGTTCGAGCCCCGTCGGCACCGCCCCGATCGATCACGGGCCGACCGCGGGCCGCAGTCGAGGGTCGCTCGGTCGCGGGCTCAGTGGTCGCCTCAATTCTTGGAAGCGTGGCCGAGTCTGGTCTAAGGCACCTCACTGCTAATGAGGAGGGGTTCTCCCCGCGCAGGTTCGAATCCTGCCGCTTCCGCCCTGCGTCGCTGTGGCCGAGCTGGTGAAGGCACCTCGCTGATAACGAGGCGATGCGGTGGTTCGAGCCCACCCAGCGACACCTTGCCCCTGTAGCTCAACGGAGAGAGCACCGGACTACGAATCCGGGGGTTGGACGTTCGAATCGTTCCAGGGGTACGCAGTGAGCCAGTATCGATTGTGGAGAGGCCAGCCGAGAGATGGCGCCGGCCGCGGTTTCGAAAACCGTTGGGGGAGTGATCCCCGTAGGAGTTCGACCCTCCTCCTCTCCGCCATGCGCCGTTAGCTGAGTGGTTTAGCTGCCGACTCTTAATCGGTAGACGAAGGTTCGATTCCTTCACGGCGTACGAAACTCGCGGCATGTGCGCTGGATGCGCTGCTCGGCCTTCTAAGCCTTGTGCGCCAGGTTCGATCCCTGGATGCCGCGCCGTCCAAAACTCCTGCTAGCTCAATGGAGAAAGCAACGTCCTCCTAAGGCGGGTTGTCCGGGTTCGACTCCCGGGCGGGAGACCCGAGCGCTGCTGATCCGGCGCCGGCCGTTCTGTGTGATGATGCCGCTCGCGCCTGATGGCTGGGCACCGGACTTTTAATTCGGACTGACGGGGTTCGATTCCTCGGGGCGGCACGGCGGGTAGGAGTACCGGTTGTGCTCGACGGTCTCATAAGCCGTGACAGGTGGGTTCGACTCCCACACCCGCTTCGTCCCGGTAGCTCAGCGGGAGAGCACCGCCTCGACATGGCGGGGGCCGCTGGTTCGATCCCAGCTCGGGGCACACGTATGGCGCGGTGGACGAATGGGGAGAGTCGCCTGCCTTTCAAGCAGGACACGTTGCGGGTTCGAGTCCCGTCCGCGCTACTCATTCCGGTGTCGGGTAATGGCAGCCCAGCGGCCTGTTAAGCCGCCTGTCCTGGTTCGAGTCCAGGCGCCGGAGCAGTAGGGGAGGAGCCGGCTGGTTACGGAAGCGCCGTTGGAAGCGGTGTACGGGTTGAGTCCCGTCGTGGGTTCGAATCCCACCTCCTCCGCCCGGGCGCCGTAGTTCACCTGGTCGGTGAGGCTTTCCTTATATGCAGGCCGTGGTCGGTTCGATTCCGACACGGCGTACCTCGCCCGTGTAGCTCAGCGGTAGCAGCGCCTCGCTTACACCGAGGAGGGCCCAGGTTCGATCCCTGGTGCGGGCATGGTGGGTGTGGTGTACCGGTGGTGCACGTCAGGTTGTGGTCCTGAAGGTTCGGGTTCGAGTCCCGACACTCACCCCATGCGCGTCGTGGACGGCGGCACGTCCAGCGGCCTGTAAAGCCGCCGCAACTCGTTGCAGACCTGGGTCGGCACCAGGGGCGCGCACGACGCACTGCCTATGCCCTCGTAGCTCAGCGGAGAGAGCACCGTCCTCCGACGGCGGGTTGCGCTGGTTCGAGTCCAGCCGGGGGCGCTCATGAACATATGGCAGGGTTGATCGAAGCCGTTGTTGTACGCCGGCATGGCCGAATGCCCGAGTCTGGTGAGGGAGCGGTCTGCAACATCGTGTACCCGGGTTCGAATCCCGGTTCGGCCTCGGCACGCCATCCACTGTGGGGATCTCGCCCGCAGACTTCAGCCGTCCACGGTGACGAGTCGCGATGAGATGCGATCAATGCGGCGCGACGAGCTGTTCCGGGCCGAGTGGCGCCTGATAGAGATCTACAGATACGCCCAGCTGTTCTCCGGCCCGCACGGCCAGGCGGCCGACGTCCATGCCGGTTAGAACGCACTCGAGGGCTACGTTCCCGTCATCCAGAACTGGCCGGAGCTGGTGTCCGCCTAGGGATGGATCGGCGCCAACCTCCGTGAGCGGTCACCCACGCCCCGTTGGGTGCTGAACATCGACGAGGTGCAGGCGACGGCAGTGAATTCGTGCAGGTGGGCAGTGATCCAAGTGATGACCTGGATGCACTCCTGGTGCTAGCGCGGGGCGCCGACTCAACCAGCGGATGGATCACCTACGTCGCACCCACGGGCAAGGGGAACGCGAGCGATCTACGCGGAGTGGCCAGGGGCCAGGATCGTAGGGGGAGTGCTCGTCACTGCCGCTGCCGCGTCGCCGATCGCTAGGTCGACCAAGGCGGCGCATGTTCTCATGGCGCACTCGCAGTCGAAGGTGCGGACCACCTTGTCCGATTCGATGGGGGCAAGTGGGCGCGTCGACCGGCTGGCGTACTGGTTCACGAGCGCCTGGTTCGCGTCCCGGAGCAGCCTCCGGTTCTCCTCGGATGTGACGGCTGTAGGGCCTTCGCTGATGCGATGGGCGAAGACACGCTCGACTTCGGCGATCGTCTCCTCGACGGTGAGCGGATCAACGAAGATCGTCGTGATGGCGGTTTCCGCGAGCTGTTCCAGTATTGGTTCCAAGCTCTGCAGGTACGACCAGGGCACGTCCCCCCGGTGCCGCACCTGCAGTCTGGCGACTTGGACATCCCTCGACGGGATCAGCCAGACGGCCTGGCTTTCCGGCTTCACCATCGCCGGCGTGATCGGTCCTCCCTCTGCCACGATCAGCGGAGCTGCCGGCAAAGAGCGCAGGTCGTCGATGATCATCGGCTTGCGGTCGTAGTACTCGGCGCCCGGGCCACGGGCCGGCAGCTCGACGCCGGCTGCGAGTGCGCGATCGCGATGCACCCATGTCTGGGTGTCGGAGCTGTACCGGCGCAGGCCGTGACGTCGCGCCAGATGCCGGGCGGCCGTCGTCTTGCCAGCTCCAGCCGGTCCACCAATCCACAGGACGTTCGACAATTCCATGAGCCCTACCTCCACGAAGGTTGGATCACCACAGACACAACAAGGGCGCACCTCGAACGGTCGAGCGCGCGAAGGCACCTTCGCGCCTCGCCGTCCAGGCCATCGCTAGGCCACAAGCCGCGCTCTCAGCGCGTTGAGCTGATGGTCGTGTAGGCCTCCCTGACGGAGGTACTGCTCGGTGCCGCCGTACTTGTCTTCGAGGTGCTTGAGTGCTGCGATCATCGTTTCCGGTCTCGCGGTGAACGACTCGGCCAGTTGGCTCCGTTCGGTCGGGTCGCTGATGAGGGCGAGCTGTTCGTCGAAATGCACGCGCATCCGGTCGTCCAAGGCCGCGTAGTCCGCGGCTACCGCTTCGGGCGGTACTCCCGCGAGGCTCAGGGCCAACGCGACCACGGTCCCGGCGCGGTCCTTACCGGCATGGCAGTGGACGACTACGCCGCCGGTCGGCGCGTCCGCGATCGCGCCGACTGCGGCGGCGATGAGGTCGGGGTTGAGGTCGAGCATCGCCACATATTGCTGGTCGATGGTCTGGGTCGGGTCGTAAGGATCGTCGGCGTGGTAGAGCGGCATGTTGCGGTAGAGCTGGTCGTTGGCGAAGGGAGACGGATCGCCTTCGCATTCCGGGGGCGTCCGAACGTCGATGATGCGGCTCACGGAGGCCTCTCGCACCGCCTCGACCCCGGCTTCTGTCAGTCGTGTGAGATTGTCGGAGCGGATCAGCGCCCCTGTCGTGATCTGGCGACCGTCGGTCGTGGGTAGGCCACCGAGATCGCGGACGTTGAGACAGTTTGGCCACTGCAGACGCATGGGTCCTGTCACAGATCTGTACCTCTTCCTTTCGACCGCCGGTTGGCCGAGTCGATGAGACTTGCTCCGCGGGAGACGAGTCTGCGCCACCTAACGCCGAAACATAAGTCTTGAAGTTGCCACGCAAACCTGCGAAAAATGGAATGGAGGAAACACGTCGGCCCGTTTTGATCCCAGCGTCAACAGTCGCAGGGCTGGCTTCGCCCATGACTCCACGCCGTATCGGTTAGCGCTGGAGTTCGAGGTTGTGGCGGTGGACGTCAGGCGGAGCCAGCTGTGGCCGGCCTGTGCTGCTTGGTGGCCGGTCCAGTCGAGGAGGCGTGCACCGAGGTTGCGTCCTGCGGCGCGGCGCATGGTGGCCATCCGGTAGACGTACAGAGCATCGTCCGGTCCGTCAGGCCAGCCGTGCCCAGGTCCGTTCTCCGCTCGGGAGGCGTCCGTATGACCTGAGTCACACGGCTGTCAGCACATGGCTCAACGCTGGCGTCGGCGCCGCCCAGGTCGTCGAGTGGGCGGGGCATAGTCTCAAGGTCCTGCTGGCGATTTACGCCCACTGCATCGATAGTGGCGTGAGCGCAGCACGTGAGGCATGGGGGCTGAGCCCTGCTGACCTTCTGATTGCTGCGCCTGCCTCCTATTTGCTCAAGAACCGACAATCCTCGGCGCGCCGCACGGCCACGCCCTGCGGGCCGCCCTGGGGCCGTCCTCGGGCTCACCGAGCGTCGGCCTCGTTCCCGCCACGCTGTGGCTCATTCAGCAGGGGCAGCCAGTCCGGGTCAACACATCGTTGTTCGATCTCAGCGGTGGTCAGCCAGTCTGCGGCCGTGCACTCAGAATCAGCCTCGGGTTCGGTCGCCGGGCCGTCGTGGTCGCCGCGAGCGAGGAAGAACACCATGTAGCCGACCGGATAGGGGTACCGGTAGCCCGCCGGTCGCTCATCAAGACTGATGCGCGTCCACCCAGCGACGGATAGGTCCTCCTCAGCCAGGACGAACCCGGTCTCTTCCCTCAGTTCGCGGACAGCGGCCGTGTGTGGTGTCTCGCCGGGCTCAAGATGGCCACCAGGTACATCCCAGCCCCGGCCAGGCCGGTCGACGTAGGCCATGAGGACACGCTCGAAACGATCGAGAACGAGCACGAACGCGGATGTGATCTTGTCCACTGGCGGCAGCACAGCCGAGCGCACCAGCTCAATCCGGTGGGGAACCTTGAACATCGCCGGCTGCGTCGTCGACCACAAGACTTCCTCGACCACAGAGACCAGACTCCCTCACACCCGCAGGCACGACTTACTATCGAGGTTCGTTCGATGCCTGCTCAGCAGCTTCCGCCGATGCTGCTACGCGCTTGTAGTGTTCCTGGAACCGAGCCTCATCGGGGACGCGCTCTCCTCTCTCTCCGACCGATCCGTCGATGAGCTCGCGCACGATGTCAGCGTGCCCGGCGTGATGGCCTGTCTCCAAGATGGTGTGTACGAGTGCTTGCCGGAGAGTGAGTGTCTCCCCGTTATGGGGAACCGTGCCGATGTCGCTACGGTCGAGCTCTGTGATGGTCTGGTCAGCATGGGCGCACGCTCGGCGGTAGAGGTCGACGATGTACTCGGTCGACTCGCCGGGAACCGCGTACATATCACCGCCGGTGTGCAGGGTCTCCTGGACGTTGGCCGCCTCCCACCACGGCAACTGGATACCTGCTTGCGACGCGGGTCTTCCGAAGGTCTCGCCCAGGTAGTTGCACTCGCCACCCAGGACGTGCTTGACGATACCCAACAGGTTCGTGCCGGTACGAGTCATCGGGCGGCGAATCTCCGCGTCGTCGGTCGGCAGTACGCGGTCCAGGAAGCCACGGGCCTGGACGTCCTCGTACCCCGGGTTTCATCAGCCGTGTGCAGGTGAGGATCGCCTTCGAAGGGCAGAAGCCACCGGATCATCAACTTTCATGATCAACAAAGAGAAGTGGTGGGCAGATCGACGTTGGCACCCACCATTTCTCTCCCAGGTCGGTCCGGTGAGGGCCCGCGAGTGCTTGGGCAGCTGTTGCATGGCGTACGTAACGATCGGCGCATTTCGGGCAATCTGACGGGACGGTTGCCCGGAACGTCGTTCCACCGGAGATGCCGACTCGGATCCATCAGTCGGTTTCAGGAATGTATGTCGGCATCGATGAGTTGTCGGCGGTGTGCCGGTCTGAACCAGCATGACTGCGACCTATGAGGCCCTCAGCCGGGATACCGGCTGCGATACCGACACCGACCCCGTGCGAGGACCCATGCCTGCCGACCGACCCGCCCGCGTCCTGACGGACACCGCAGACGCGGGGGGCCGCACCCCCGCGGTGATCCGGCTGCTGATGCTGTCGACGTTCGTGGTGATCCTCAACGAGACGATCATGCTCAACGCGATCCCGCGGCTGATGGCCGACCTGCACGTCACCGAGCAGGCCGCGCAGTGGGTCTCCACCGGGTTCATGCTGACCATGGCCGCGGTGATCCCGGTCACCGGCTGGTTCCTCCAGCGGGTCTCCACGCGCAGCGCCTACGCCACCGCGATGGGTGTCTTCCTCGCCGGGACTGCGCTGGCCGCAGCCGCCCCCGTCTTCGAGGTGCTTCTTCTCGGCCGCATCACCCAGGCCGTCGGCACGGCGGTGATGATGCCGCTGCTGATGACGACCCTGATGACCGTGGTGCCCGAGAGCGACCGGGGTCGGGTGATGGGCAACGTGACCATGGCGATCTCGGTGGCCCCCGCTCTGGGGCCGACAGTCTCGGGTCTCGTCCTGCAGCACGGCTCTTGGCGCATGCTCTTTCTGCTGGTGTTGCCGATCGCGGGCACGATCACCTGGTTCGGCCTGCGTCGCCTTCAGAACGTCGGCGAGCCGCATTTCAGCACCATCGACTGGCTCAGCGTGATGATGGCTGCCGTCGGCTTCGGTGCGCTGGTCTATGGACTCACCCAGTTCGCCGAGGGCGGGGCCGGCAGGTCGGTCATGTTCGTCGTGGGCGGGCTGGCGGCGGTCGGGGTCTTCGTGGTGCGCCAGCTGCGTCTGCAGCGCGCTGGCTCGCCCCTGATGGACCTGCGTACGCTGCGGCACGCGACATTCGCCAAGGCGCTGGTCCTGATGTCGGTGGCGTTCATGGCGATGCTGGGTTCGATGATCCTTCTACCCCTGTTCCTGCAGAACGTCCGCGGCCTGAGCCCGCTGCAGACGGGCCTGCTGGTGATGCCCGGCGGCATAGCCATGGGTCTGCTCGGCCCGATCGTCGGGCGGTTGTTCGACCGGTTCGGTGGGCGGGTGCTGGTGATCCCTGGCTCCTCCGGGATCGTGGCCGCGCTCGCCGGTTTCACCCAGGTGTCCATGACGATGCCGTACTGGCAGGTGCTCGGGCTGCACATCCTTCTGATGCTGTCCCTGGCCGCGGTCTTCACACCGGTGTTCACGATTGGGCTGGGCGCCCTGCCGCCACACCTCTACTCCCACGGCAGCTCGATAGTCGCCACCTTGCAACAGGTCGCCGCGGCGTTCGGCACCGCGCTGGCAGTCACGGTGATGACCATTCGTGCCGACCAACTGATCACCAACGGAGTCACCGACGGCGCCGCCCAACTCGACGGGATGCGGCTCGCCTTCCTGGTCGGCGCCGTCATCTCGATCGTCGTTGTCGCGACCGCCCTACGCATGCCGCGCCGCCCGGACAAGGAGGCGTACGACTCGCAGGAGGGGCCGTACGACGAACTGGACGACGAGCTCCAGCCCACCCGCTGAACCGACGACCGTCACCCGGGACGAGGCAGCGGGCGTTTAGTCTGGGGATTAGGCTGCGCGGCGCGACGTTCCGGTAGCTTTCGTCGATCCAGTCGCGTAGGAGCCGGGCGTTGGTCCCTGCGAGGGGCACCGACAACCAACCCACTGCAAGCGTTCCTGCACCACTAACGTGCGGTCAGCAAGCGGGACGATCAACTCGTAGCGGGGCACCGGAATACCGCGTGATCGGGCCAGCACAAGTACCTCCGGCGTGCGCTGCAAATCCGGCAACGGTAAGTCAGAGGGCGTCACCACACCCTCATGACCGTCAGGCCAACGGACATGCCCTCAGGACTCCGGCGTGCCGGGTGGTCAGCCGTGGTTCTCCCGATCGTTCAGAGCGGGCGAGCGCATGTGTCTGATGGCGGGACTGATGAGGATCGTGGCGGTGATGGCGGCGGACATGCAGGTGAGCACAACGAATGTCACGCGCGCGCCGAAGTCCTGGAGAAGCCATCCGCCGGCGAGGGGACCTAACGGCGCCGCGAGGCTGGCCACGAGCATGACCGCGCTCAGCATCCGTCCTTGCATCTCTGGTGGAGTGATGCTGATCTGGACCGCGGCGAGCATCCCGTTGGCCGGGGCAGAGGTGAAGTACGTCAGTGCCAGAAGGGCGCCAATAACGAACGGGTTGTACGCGAACATCAGGGCGCCCAGCGCGAGCGTGGCCGTCGCGCCGAAGAGACACACCAGCACGGGAGGTGGGAGTCGTCGCTGGATTTGCGGGGACAGCCAGGCCCCCAGTATCCCGCCGATGCCGGCCAGGGAGAGGGCCGCGCCGATCTCGACGGCTGGCGCCCCCCGTGCACTGGTCGACGCGATCACCACAAGGATGACAGCGGGGAAGATGAGCTGATATCCCGCCGCGCACAGCAGCGTGACTCGCAGAAATGCGCTGGCCCACACCAGCTGGATGCCAGTGAGGAGGTCCTGGCGCAGCGGCCGGGGGTTCGTCTGTCGCCCTTCGTCGCCGTGCAGTCTCCGCTTGACCGAGCGGATGAGGAGACCGCTGGTCATGAAGCTTGCCGCTTGTGCTGCGATCGGCAGGGCGGCCGCGACACCGAAGAGGAGGCCGCCCAGGGGCGGGCCACCGAGGGCGGCCAGGTGACCGCGCGCCTCGTTCTGCGCCATGGCGTTCGGCAGCTGTGTCGTGGGCACGACCTGCCGAACAGCGACCATCTGAGCAGGATCGAAGAACGCGTCACACGCCGCGGCTATGACGGCTACGACGACGAGGTGCGCGATGCTCAGACGGTCGGCCACGACAGCCAGGGCAACCGATGCTGTGGCCACCGCCCTGATCGCGTCGCACGTGACCAGGAGCGCCCTGCGTGGGAGCCGGTCCACGAACACTCCGGCAGGCAGCCGCAGAACCGCACCAGCGGCCATCCCGACGAAGGCGATCATGCCGGCCGTCAGCGCCGAACCGGTCGCCAGCAGCGCCAGCAGGGGATAGGCGATCATGGCGATGCTTGTTCCCAGGGATGAGATCGCGTGTCCGGTCCACAACACCATGAAGTCGCGGTTCTTGCGCAGGGGAGTCGACGCGGACCCAGGAGTGCTCGTCAACGACTTCGGCCTTCCGTGTGGCGAGAGAGCTCGAACAAGGCGACGGACACGATCAGACGTCGGTGGAACCTGTACCTGTCCGTGCCCTCCTCGGGTATCCACACATCTGCTCCAGTGGTCGCCACTCCGGCCGGGTTCCTTCATGCGGATCAACGCGCTGCAAGTCTCGGAGTTGGCACCGGCGATGTCCATCACATCCGCTGACAGCGGAACGCCCCACCGGTCAACAGCGCAGCTGACGCAGGTCGCGATCTCCTCGCCGGTCTCTTGATCAGGGGATGCCGCGTAAGGATCCGCGCGCCACATGCGTGCCTGACAAGGCGGCCGATCATGGTCCATCGCGTCAACAGCGGTCACGACCGCGCGGTCCGTACGGCGAGCCGATCGACGCTCAGCCGAGCGTGGGACCCGAATACGCCTTTGCTGGACAGGGGCTGTGGAAACTCGGTAGCGGTTCCACGTGCGGGCGGCTAGCGTCGGAGCCGACAACCAAAAATCCCGCTCCGGGACACTGACTTCTTCCAGCACCCGGAGCCACGTGACTCACGTGTCGCGTGGCTCCGGGTGCTTTCGTTTTCTCGGAGTGCATCTCAGGAGGAGGTAGGAGATGCTGACGCACGAGCAACGGGTGGCGTTCGACGAGCAGGGCCTGCTCAGGCTGGAGGGCGCCGTTCCGCGGGCCGACGCCGAGCGGATGGCCGAACGGGTCCGCGAGTTCCTCACGTCGGAGGAAGCGATCCGCCACAACAGCGAGCACGAGTACCTCGCCGAGCATCCAGGTGGCTACCAGCCGCTCAAGCGAGCTGGCGTGTTCGACGCCGTGCTCGACAGCGCCGTACCGGTGGCGTTGGATGAGCTGTTCGGACCGGACGGCTGGAAGCGCCCGCGGCATTGGGGCAATCCAGCAGTCACCTACCGGGTGTCTGACGCGCCATGGGCGTTGCCGACCGATGGCTGGCACGTCGACCGCGCTCCCGACGAGCATGGCCGGTCGCGCTCGGTCACGGTGTTCGTCGTCCTGGCGGAGCTGCGACCCCGCGGCGGCGGAACGCTGATCCTCACCGGTTCGCACCAGCTGGTACGGCGATACGGCCAGCACGACGTCAAGAATCGCGCCCAACGCAAGCTGGTGGGCGCCCGCCACCCGTGGCTCGCGGAGCTCTGGAGCCGCCGACCTGATCCTGGGATCGAGCGACGGAGCCGCTACCTCGAGGAAGGACCGGTCGTCGATGGCGTTCCGCTCCGCGTAGTCGAGATCACCGGGCAGGCAGGCGACACGTTCCTTATGCGTGGCGACACCTTTCATGCCGTCGCACCGAACGCGCTCGACCGGCCGCGGATCATGCTGATCAAGGGCGCTCCGGTGTCTGCTTGAGGTCGAGCACGCCATGGCCGGAGCGGTCAGCCGGGGCGCACGGTGCGCGATGTTACTTGCGCTGCCGCGGATGTCCAGTGTTCGAAGAGGCGGTGTTCGGTGTCGGCGTCGAGGGCAGCTGTCGGCTCGTCGAGGAGTAGCGGAAGCCGTTTTCGGACCGTCCGACCACCTGAACCGTCGGTGCGTGCAAAACAGGGCGTCGTCCTACGCGCGCTCTAGGGCCGAGCAGTGGGGCGCAGACGATGTGGAACGCCGACGCCGGTCGCTTTCGCTGATGGCCGCTGGGTTCGACGCCCTCCTGGTGTTCGAACAAACACAGGTCCGGCTGGTCGACCAAGGGACCGGCATGTACTTCCACGCCGGCATGGCCGATCCTTTCCGCGTTCGCTGAGGAGAGTCTTCCCACTTGTGCGCTTCCGCCAGGCACGGACCGGGGGTCGCCACGGTCCGCACCGCGCATCGCATGACCGACACGCTGATCACAGCCAGAAAGCTCTCGAGAAGGGAGGCAACAGATGAAGACGCATGAGGATGAAGCGAACGACCTGAACGAAGTGCGGATCGAGGCGTGCATCGTCAACCACAACACGTCGGAGTTCGCCGAACTGGCAGTACGCACCCTGGCCGCCACCCACGCGGATTGGGCCTCGCTGCCATCCAGCATTGGCACTGGTGCCCAACTACGAGGACTCGGATCAGCCGGTCGCCGGCAAGATCGTCGACTGTCGGCAACGGCTCGCCGAGCTTCGGTCAGCGTGACAGAACGGTTGATCGCCGGGCCACGTCATGCACAGCAGGCGAACAAACGTCCAGAAACTTCAGTTCGACAAACTGACCACTCGATCGCGGGTACATCCGCCCTCCCGTCAGGAATGACAGCACTGACATAAGTGCTTGGGCCCGTTGTTTTCCTCTGTGAGGTCCACCCGACGTCCTTGCCCCCACGCACGTCAATTCAGGAGCACTACGCGGAACCGCTCGCGAGCGTCTGGGGAGACCCCGACGCACGTGGCCACCGGCACGAACGGGTCGAGGGGTTGTGTGGCGTGTCCGTAGGGGAAACCCCCGACGTACGGCTGGGGATCCTCTGACGTGCGGGCTCGTCGCCCTTCGTCGTGTTACGCGCGACTTCACTGGTGGGTACAGGTCCAGGTTGGAGAGAGTCGCACTTTATGTCGCACGGCCTCAACTTGGGGCGTGTGCTGGCCCTGAGGTAACCGTCAACACGAAATCCTGATGCTGGGCGGCGTGATGAGTTTTGAACACACGAGAGCCGAGAGTGCCGTAGCGTTGCGCGAGCTCGCGGGTTTCCCGTTGGTGGACGCGCTCTTCGGGCGTCGTTCGCGCAGGTTCGCTATGGGTGACGAAATCCCGGACGGTCCACTGGCTTTTCGGTCCAGGCGCGATCCTCTTCCGCTCACTGAACTGGAGCGGATGCTGGTGCTGGGTGCGATGGGCGGCACGACGGGCTGGCACTACTCGATCACCCATAATCCACGCTTAGCGCCTCATGTTCCGAACTACTCGGCCGCTGCGGCCGGGCGTACGTTTCCTTCCGCGGCCGGGGTGCACACCGCCGAACTGTTCTTCACCGATGACACCGGGCTGTACTTCTTTCCGACGCGCGACGCTGGTGCACTGGTGGACCCGGCGGCCGAGGAGATCACGGCGGAGTTGATGGTCGAACGTCACCGCGACCGGTCGCGCCGGCTGTCGGCCGAGCGACTGTACCTGCCGAGGGAAGAGCCATACCTGGACAGACATAACCACTGGTGTGTGAACGTCCCCGGCTCCCTTCTGGTGATACCGGTGGCAGACATCGCCCAGCACTTCATCGCCGTCTTGTGTTTCCTCGCCCAGAACGGCTACGCGATCTATGACGACGTCCACAACCGCAAGATTCCAGGCCTGGACACATTCGGTGGCCTGGTCGATATCGAACAGCCGTTTCCACTGACCTTCGCCGAACAGTACGCCTTGACCGAAGCCACTGCGGAGCTCGCCGCCGCCTGCTACGCGGGCACACTCATGCTGCAGGCGATGGGTCTGGGAGGCTGGATGTTCGACGGGATCGACCGGTTCACCATGCTTGGCGCCTCGGGCACCCCGAAGGTGCCTGGGCTCGGTTTCCGCTATGACCAGGACGAGCGCTGGTCGACACCCAATCCCACCGGCCGCGAAGGAGTCTTCGAAGCCTACTGCCCTCCCCACTACTCCGACATGGCCGCTGCAGTCGAGGCGTTCGCCCGACGCAAGTTCGGGCCTGGTGGCCCCTTCCATCCCGACACCCCGGGCGCCTGGACCGACAGCCCAGGTGTACGAGGTAGCGCGCAGGTCCACGACGAGCGGTTCAAGGCGTGCATCACGCTGCAAGCGCAGTACATCTTCGACACGTTCGGCAAATTCCCCGGAACCGTACCGACGGTGTTCATCCTGAACTACGTCCAGGCGCACCACCTGGACCTCGAGTTCTACGACCACCACTTCAAACCCGGGGCCTACCTACACACGCACGCCACCCACCTGCAGACGTGGCACAACCGAACTTGAATCCGCCGTACCCCTTCGCCAGTAGGCTCGGTCGACCTCTGTCTGGTAACGAACAAGGTCGGACTTGACGAGGTGATGTGTCGTGGCAGCGCTCAGTCGAGCAGGCGTTTGCCGTCGTGATGCTCTCTGGGTTCGAGCACGCCACCCGGAATCTGCGAGGCACCGCTGTCCGTTCCTTGGATGGCGACCAGGATCGCCCATCGGGACGGCGGCTGGGCGTGCGGATCGAGTTTCGCCCACGCCTTGTCGAGGGCGGCCATCCGTTGCTCGTAGGACAGTCCGGAGAAATGTGCGGTGAAGATCGGGACCTGCGACCAGGCGTAGGTCTGGTCGGGGTCGAAGGCGTACTCGAGATACTCGGTCCGCACGACGTTCAGGCCGCCTAACGCCAGTTGGGCGCGGATACCGTCGTCGTCCATGAGCCGGCGCGCTCGGCTGGATGGCTGAGAGATGAAGTCATGGTCGATCACCGCGTACGCCCGCATCAGGTCGTGCAGGGACGGCTTTCGTGGCGGGGGTGCCGGCGAACCGTCCGGCTGCCGGTTGGTCCCGACACTGCAGGCGAACCGTCCGTTCGGCGCCAACAAGGCTGAGATGGCGGCGGCGACTTCCGGCACCTGCATCTGCCAGATGGCCGAGTTGCACACGACATGGCTGAACCCGGCGTTCACCGCGGTGGCGACGTGTTCGGCGGGTGCTTCGAGCCAGGTCACGCGTGGGTCCTGGACTCGTTCGGCAGCGATCTGGAGCATCGCGGCCGAGGCGTCGACGGCGGTCACGTGCCCGGTGGGTCCCAGCTCAGCCAGGATCGCTTCGGTCGTCACACCGGTTCCGCAGGCGAGGTCCAGCACCTCGCTGTCTGGTTGCAGCACCGCGCAGCGCACCAGGTCCGTGCTCGTCAACCGATACATCGGGAACCTACGAGCGAACCCGTCGTACATCCGCGCGTTCTGCTCCTCGCGCCAATGCTCGACCAACCGCATAACGTCTCCTCAACTGCCCGCTGAGCTACGAGGCTAGTTGAGAACATTCTGAAGCCTGCGGGTGGACGCGTGTATGGCGCGCCGTAGGTTCCTGCCCACATATCCGATGGCGTCATCGTGGGTCGGGGTGGCATTCTGCGGTCGGCTTGCTTGGATCAAGGCGGAAGGGAGTTGTCTTGGATATCTGGGACGGCGACGTCTTGGTTGACACACCTGAGGTCATCGGGTTCCTTCATGAACAACTGGGCCGTGAACCGTTGCTCGCGGCGCTGACGGAGATCCAGTTCGAGCAGCGGACGACCGGCGACGTGGGCACGTTTTTTCGGGCGGTCTGGGCACCCACGGGCGAGTCTGTCGTAGTGAAGCTGAACGCCTGTGTCAACGCTTCGCGAAAACTGACCCCGTGCGGGTTCGGGAAAATTGACCCCCTGGCGGTTGGTTCAGCGGCGGTTGGTGCGGTTGTCTTTGGCGAGGAGTTCGCGGCGTTGGCGGGTGCGGTAGGAGTCGCCGGTGAGGGTGAGGACCTCGGCGTGGTGGACGAGCCGGTCGATCATGGCTGCGGCCACGACGTCGTCGGAGAACGTCTCGCCCCAGCGTCCGAATGGCAGGTTCGATGTGACCAGGACCGAGCCTTGTTCGTAGCGTGAGGCGATGAGTTGGAAGAACAGGTTCGCTGCGTCCTGGTCGAAGGGGATGTAGCCCACTTCGTCGATGATGATCAGCTTGTAGCGGCGGATTTTCTTCAGCTCGGCCTCCAGGCGCCCGGCGTGGTGGGCCGCGGCGAGGCGGGTGATCCAGTTGCTGGCGGTGTCGAACAGGACGGAGTAGCCGGCGTGGGCGGCCTTGACCCCGAGCCCGATCGCCAGGTGGGTCTTGCCGATGCCGGGTGGGCCGAGCAGGATCACGTTCTCGGCCTTGGCGACGAAGGTGCCGGTGGCCAGGTGGGCGAGCAGGTCACGGCGCAGTGAGGGCAGGTGGTCGAGGTTGAAGTCCTCCAGGGTCTTTACGGCCGGGAAGTGGGCGGTGCGGATCCGCATGATGGAGCCCTTGGACTCCCGGTCGGCGACCTGACGCTGCAGCAAGGCGGCCAGGTACTCCTCGTGCGACCAGTTCTCATCGCGAGCCTGGGCGGCGAGTTCTTCCCAGAACGCGCCGATCGTCGGGGTCTTCAGCACCCGGGTCAGGTAGGCGATCATCGACGGCATCCCGTCCGCCGGTGCGGCAGACAGACGCGGAGCCGAGGTGCCGGCTGTGACTGTGGTGGTAGTCATTCGGTTCTCACTTTCGTTGCTGGGTTGGTGAAATCGACGCCGAACAGGGCGTCGTAGTCCGGCAGTCCGCGCAGCATGACGGCGTGGCCGTCGGTGTGGTGGCGGGTCGTTGCCAGGCGTTGTTGCCGGTCGTGTGCGAGGGCTTGGCGCATCTGCTTGGCGGTGGCGGCATGAGCCGGGTCGGTGACCACGCCCTGCTTGGCCCACGACCGGGCGTGGCGGGCAACGACCTGCCCGTCGCAGCGCACCGTCACCTGCTGCGCAGACGCGGTGACGTCGACGAACCTGCCGATCACCCGCGGGTCAACGGAGTAGTCGCAGGTGTCCACGCGCACGTAGTAGTCCCGGCCGAGGCGCACCCGCTGAGCCAGCCCGGTCGGCGGGTCCAGCGGCGGCAGCGCCAGCATCGACCTGTAGTCGGTTTAGAGCAGATCGACCGGGCGGCCGGCGATCGAGCGGACCGTGCGGGCGTTGGCCTGCTGCAGCCACTCGCCCAGCTGGGTGTTGAAATCGGCCGGTGAGGTGAACCTGCGCCCGGGCAGGAACGAGGTCTCCAGGTACTGGTTGTTCCGTTCGACCATCCCCTTGAACTCCGGATCCCGGGGCGGGGCCAGCCGGATCTGGGTGGCCAGGGTGCCCGCGAACGCTGCCGCCGGCGAACTGAGGCGCCCGGTCCCGCCGATCGCGGACTCCCGATCCCACAACAGGGTCCGGGTCACCCGGCCGATCCCGGCGATCAGCGCCCACATCCCCGCCAGAATGTCGCCAGCCTGGCGCGAGGGGATCATCGTCGCGGTCAGGAACCGGGAGAACGCCAACGTCATCACCAGCACCGGCAACACCCGCTCCTGCCCGGCCGCGACCGGGATCCTCGGCTCGGGAAACCACAGGTCGCACTGGGTCAGCTGCCCCGGCTCATAGGTGACCCGGTCCACCGGGTCGATCCCCACATACTCCGGCCGGATCGCCGCGAGCCGTTTCTTCAACGGCGACAACGAGTACGGCCACCCGATCCGAGACGCGACCACCGGCGCAGGCATCCGCGGCCACTCCGCCAACAGCGCCCTGATCTGCGGCTCGTAGGCATCGGCCACCGACCCCCGCGCCGCCCGCTCATACTTCGGCGGCCGATCCGAAGCCAACGCGGCCCGCACCGTGTTCCGCGCCACCCCCAACCGACGAGCGATCTCCTTGATCGGCACACCCTCGCCCCGATGCAACCGGCGAATCTCCGCCCAGTCCTCCACTTTCAACACCCTCCAAGACTCAGGAGGGGGTCAACTTTCGGAGAACCCCAGGGGGTCAGTCTTCAGGAATCGGCGACACGCCTGTGCGATCGAGCTTGACTGGATGTCTGTGGTCTCGCGTCGCGCGCCCGGACTGGTGCCTCATGTGTACGCCAGCGGCCGGCGTCTGGGCGAGGTGGACGTGGGTTGGCTCGTCTTGCGGAGAGCACCCCACCACATCGACTCCAGTTCTCATGATGACTGCCGCAAGCTGATGCTGGCGGCAGCGCGTTTCCAACAGGTGGCACTCGACATCGACAGAATGACCTACCCGATCGATGCCGCGTTCTTCGAGTGGTGCATGCCTGAGGCAATCGAAGCTGACTGTCCGGGCCCGGGCGAGGACGTCCTGGCCAGGCTGCATCAGGACCTCATGTGGGTGGACGAGCAATCTCCTCGCGTTCGGTGCCACGGCGACGTGCACTTCGACAACGCGGTGTCCGAGGTTCCAGGAGGCCCACTCCTGCTCATCGACCCGCTTCCACGGATCGCCAACTGGGCCTGGGATGCCGCCTACGCGCAGATGCTCTCGGGCAAGGAGGGGACCCCTCGGTTGGTTCCGCTCCTTGCCGAGGCGCGACGGTCGCTCGGTCTTCCCACCGGGGACCCGCCGGCACTTGAGAGGCTGGAGACGATTCTTCTCGGGTGGTCGTCAATGCTCTGGTGGGCCATCAAACCCTTCCGGCGCGATGACCCGTGGTTTGCAGAGCAGGTCAGGTGGTACCTGGAGCGCCTCGCATCGTCCAACTCTCCCTAGAGTCAGCCCACCACTGCTTCGGCCGCGCGGCGCGATCCGTAGGTAATGGGCTTGGTTGATGTCATTGACCACCCGTCGTACAGCGTCCGAGGCAAGGGTCGGTGTAG
The DNA here is from genome assembly GCF_040120725.1 of Actinopolymorpha sp. B9G3. Taxonomy (NCBI): domain Bacteria; kingdom Bacillati; phylum Actinomycetota; class Actinomycetes; order Propionibacteriales; family Actinopolymorphaceae; genus Actinopolymorpha; species Actinopolymorpha sp. B9G3. The sequence continues at coordinate 52,376 of NZ_JBEEAB010000010.1, forward strand.
GTGCTGACGTCGAACATGATGGCGTTCTCTCCACATCGTCGGATGACCGTCTGCCGGGAACGACGATTTTGTTGGACGCCACTCCGTCATAGGAGTCCGCGCGCGAACGCCTCCCGCAGGCCCGCATATGTCAGCGGTGTGAAGGCCTCGGCATCGTGCTCCAGCCGCTGCCGGAGCTTGTCCGTCGGCATCCACTGTGCGTCGCGGGTGTCGTCACCACGGGACTGAGGCTCGCCGGTCCCGATGGCCAGGAAGACCATCAGCATCGAGGGATACCCTCCGTCGATCATCTGGACGCACAGGTCCGGCCGCGACACCTGCACAAGCTGGCCATGCAACTCATGCTCGGCCACCGACTGGCCGACGGTGATGTCGCCGACCCCGGTCTCCTCCTCGACCTCGCGGCGTAGGCAGTCCATGACCGGCTCCCACGCGTGCCACTTGCCCCCGGGCAACTCCCAACGTCCGAGGTTGCCGGGGTCGCTGCGTGGCTTCCATCGCTTCTGGATGAGTACGGCGGGGGCCGCGTCACGCTGGCGCACCAAGCCGTACACGTTGGGCACGACCAGCGACTCTCGAGTGTCGGTCATGCTTTGATTATCGCGATCAGAAACGGGCCGGTTCGTGGTCGACACCAAGGCCAGCGCGGGGACGGAGGATTCCGGGACGATGACCGAGCATCGACGGAGGATCGCCGCCTACGCGATCTGCCTGCGGGACGACCAGGTTCTGTTGACTCGGTTCGTCGCTCCTGACGGCATCGACCGGCACTGGACGCTGCCGGGCGGCGGGTCGAGCACGCCGAGGACCCCTACTACGCAGTCGTCCGCGAGGTGGAGGAGGAGACCGGCTACCAGGTTGAAGTCGAGCGGCTTCTGGGCGTCGACTCCCGATCTTGGCCGGTGGCGTCGCGGGTCTCCGGCGGTGCGGAACTGCACACCGTAGGCGTCTACTACCGCGCCCGGATCGTGGGAGGCGAACTGCGCCACGAGGTAGACGGATCGACCGACCTGGCCGCATGGATGTCGGTGACGGACGTGCCTGGCTTGGTGCGCGCTGGTCTTGTCGACGTCGGGCTGGAGCTGGACCGCGCGCGACCAAGGACGGGCCATGTCGACCCGGTGTCGGTCGGCGGCCGCATACGGTAGCGGACGCCTTGTCACCCCTGAACGTTGAAGTCGCGGGGCCGTTGTGCCGCGCTGATGGACCTCGTCGTACGCGGAGGGTGGCGACCGTCACTGAACGCGGGTCCAAGTGTGGCTAGCCGTCGCTCGTCACGTGCTCGACGAGGTCCTGCTCCGTCTCGCGGAAGCGGCGGAAGGCATGCATGTCGTAGTCGAGGCCGTATACGCGTTTGAGGTCGGCGACGGCGGCAAGGGAGCGCTTACCGAGCGCGCTCCACGCCTGCTCGCCCTCCTCGCCGGGCACCGGCTCGAACGAGTGCAGAACGATTTTCTCGAGCAACTGCCCGAGCGTCATGTTCTCGAACTCGGCAAGGCCCTTCAGGACCTTGACCAGGTTCCGCTCCATGCGGACTCCAAGTTGAACCCGCTCAACCGTGGGTACATCCTCATCCGCCGTCATGGTCCCACGGTACCACGGGACCATGACGACGAGCAAGGCGTCTCTGCTACGCCGGACACGCCGATATCGTGGCGAGCTCATCGACGGGTCGATCGGAGTAAGAGGAGAGCCCGGGGTGTACGGGTTCAATGCCGTCAGGCGGACACTTCGCCTTGCGATTCGTCCGTTCAGCGGCGGGCAGGTTTCTCCGCCGGCAGGATGACGTCGCTTGTTGCCGGCTCGGCCGGGTCGATGACTCTTCTCGGCGACGGTGGATCTAGTGGCGCCGGAACTGGGGTCCGGAGCCCAAAGCGGATCGGTCCGATGGCTGCTCGTACTCTTGTTCCGTTGTGTCCGGCGGTATCCGGCTGCGGGCCGCTGTTCATACGAGGAGCGCGGACGTTCTGCCCGTTCGGCCGTAGACGATCTCAGAGAGCTTACGGTTGCAGTACCGGCTTCGGGACTCCGATCCGTCGGGAGCCATGTCAGAACGTTCGAGATGCCCGCCGGGCAACTGCACGAGAAGTGGATGGCGGCGGCACAGCGCGGTCTTCTCCCCTGGGCCTGTGCTTGAGTTGGCGAGTCTCTCGACGGAGTCCGCTGCCTGTCCATCGCCTCGCAACAGGTGCGGCCGAGGTGTTCGCATCCATGAGCAATCAGCGCGCGGTTCGTGGAGTCCGCGATCAGCTCTGACGCAGCATTGCGTTCCCGGCAAGGGCGAAGTACTGGCGTAACAGCCCGTTGGTGTTCTCGGTGGTGCCGGGTCGTGAGGGTGAGTGGAGTTCGCGGAAGTAGATGTCCGGTGGCCACAGCGTGCCGGTTTGCTGCGGGCCTGTGCAGGATGCATTTGCCGGGAAGAGTCATTGTGGAACGAGCGCAGTGGACTTGTGCTTTGCGGCCTACCTGCCGATGACGATGCGGTATCTGATGAACATGACGGGACCGTGTGACGTGGGTCCTCCGGACTGTACTCAGGTTCACATCGTCGGCGCGGTCCATAAAGAGGGGAAGTCGCTATCGTTCTGCGTATTGTCGGCGAGAACAGCGGAAACGCAGAGTCCGACCGGATAGCAGCTTCGCCAACCAGGGCTCCCATCCTGGCCACCACTTACGGCGTGCGACTCTCCGTTTGCACGCTGTATCTAGCTCTCGGCTTGGGGCTTAGGCGAGGCTTGACAGCTTATCTAAGGTTGCGAGCAGAGACTGAGGGGCACGTGCCGGTCTTTCCGAGTTGTCCCTCTTTGCCCTTTTCCTCGCGCGTCCGATCCCGGTCCGACCCGTGTCGGCCTTGCCCACCTGGGGAATGTTGTGAAGCAGATTCTCATCCGTTCGGGGAAGAGCCCGTTTCGTATTGCTAGCCCGGCTGAGTTCGTGCATCAGGACCTGATCGGGACGAACACGGGCAATCTGCTGTTCAGTGATGCTGCCCATAGACTGCTGATGACTCCGGACACCGAGGTGACGTCTAACGGCATCCGTACCAACTGCTCGGCCGAGCGTGCCGCGGAGATCAACGAGCGGTACCACGTGTTTGTGGTCCCGCTCGCTAACGCATTCCGCCCTCGGTTCCAGTCTTCGCTCGACCGGCTGAGTAGGTTGATCGAGCAACTCACTATTCCGGTCGTTGTGTTCGGCGTTGGAGCGCAGGTAGGGGAGGACTACTCCACGGAGTGTCTGCAGCCGATGGAGGAGTCGGTCAAGCGCTTCGCCTCCGCGGTACTCAGTCGGTCAGCGTCTATCGGTGTCCGCGGTGAGCTGACCGCAAGCTACCTGAACAGCCTCGGTTTCGATGACGTCGACATCATCGGCTGCCCGTCGATGTTCTGGCACGGGGACAGGTTCCCCGATATCCGGGCAGCCGAGCTTAGTGTGGACTCGCGCATCGCCATCAACCTCTCCCCAGACGCGATTCCCGTCGGGGACCTCGCCGGCATCGCTCGGCACACTTGGGAGCGCTACCCGCACCTGACCTACTACGCGCAGAACACCATCGACGCGGAATTGCTGCTGTGGGGTGACACGACACCCGAGTCGGGGAAAGCCGACCCCTTCCCGATTTATCACAGTCATCCTCTTCTGCGCGAGAACAAGGTGCGTGTGCCACTAGACCCGACGAGCTGGGTCAGGGAGCTAGCCGACTACGACTTCGCCTTCGGAACCCGAATCCATGGCAACGTCGCTGCGCTGCTGGCCGGCACGCCAAGCGTCGTCCTCACCCACGACTCGCGAACCCTGGAGTTGTGCCGGTACTTCGACATCCCGTACCGACGACTCGCCGAGGTGCCTGGCGACACCGACCCGCGTGAGCTGTACGAGCACGCTGACTTCTCCGCTATGCTCAACGGCCACGGTGAGCGGTTCGAACGTGTCGTCGCCTTCCTCGACCGCAACAACCTGCAGAACACTTACACCCACGGCGACAAGGGCGCGGCCTTCGACGCCAAGATGGCCTCCCTCGAACTGCCCGCGTCCATGCCGGCCTGGGACGGCAGCAACGACGCCAACATGCGCTACCGCATCAGCAGGCTGCGCGAGCTGATCATCGCATCCGACATCAAGGCCGCGACAGCCAACAAAAAGCTCCGCGTACACCTTGCAGCCGCCAAAATGCGCCAGGTAGATGCCACCAACCGGCTCGCAGCCGTACGCGAGGAGCTCGACACCGCCCGCGCGCAGATTGCCGCCATGGAGCGACGGATCACACGCGTCGAAAAGCAGATCCTGGTTCGCATCGGCCCCGCCCTACGCCGCCGCATACGCCGGCTCCGTGGCCCCATCGGCTGAGCCGACAAGACCAGTCGGCCTGAACAAACGCCGGCCCATTTGCTTGCGTACTGCCCCGCCGCTGGGTCGTAGATCAGCATGGCGCTGCGACTGGCTGGGCTGGAGTCGAGTGTGAGTTGAGGCTGTACGCGTCGCCGTGCAGACTGTCAGGGCGGTCGGCGCAGCGGCGCCGACGTGCGCGAGCAGGTCACGACCGTCATGCTTCCCGGCGACCGGACGGTCACCCAGAGCATCGGCAAGGGGTCAGTCCAGACCGGCTTCTACATGGTGATCGACCGGGGCAGCCAAGCCTCCTGGCCGTCACGTTCGCGCCAGCCGCCCCTTCGGCCACTTTGAGAGGAGGGACGCGGACGGTTTAACCTGCGGCTCGTGCGCTTCCGCAGGAAGTCCGTCAGCCTCACGGTCGGTGACCGTGCGCTGGAAGATCTCCACGTCCGGGCAGCGACCCAGCGCGGCCGCGCCATCGCGGCGGAGTCCCGCGACTGGCTGCTGGTGAAGTCGGTGATGCAGCCGGGGGAGCGGGCACGTGCGCGAGTTGCGGTGCGCTTCCCGCACGAGGGGAACGCCGCGGGCTTCGCCTTCGTCACCGACCATCGGGTCATCTTCGAGGTCCGCGAGCGAGTGACTGCGGTGGCGCTCGCGTACGTTGTCTTCGCGGGCCGACCGATCGAGCCCAGCCTCGGCGACTTCGTCGTCACAGCGAGGACGGCTGGCGGGCCCTCGGGCGGGGAGTTCACCACGGCGATGCGGATCCGTGACGCCGAGGCGTTCCACGACTTCTTCCCCACGCTGCTGGACGCTGCCCGGGCCGCGGGCGCGCTGCCCGAGGTCGACACGAGCTGGGGAGGCGAAGCTCCGCGACCATCCGTGCCACGCAGGGCCGAGACCGCCGAGCCGCTGCCGACCGACGTGCTCGACCGTGCGCTCGCCACCTTCATGGAGGATGACGAGCGGATCGCGTTCGCCGCCGAGATGGTGTGTGATGCCGGTGGCCGGGTCACCGTGCTGGTTACTCAGCGGCGTCTCGTGGTCATCGAGAGCCGACTGATCTGGGCGGCCCCGCTGGAGCGCACCAGGGTCGCCGAGGCCAGCGGGAGGGCCCTCCAGGTGTGCCTGCTGGCCGAGACGGTCACCGACTCTCTGGTGCTCGGTGGGGGTCTCGCGTCCGTTGATCCCGGCCAGCGGCGGTTGACGCTGCGGTCGGACGACGACCCGGCCGTCGGCGTACGCCTCCACACGCATCTGCGTGCGGGTGGCGCTGGCCCGCTCATGGCCTGGCCGGCGGCCGAGTAATCGTCGTCGGTGTGGTGTTCAGTCCTGCGGGTTGAAGAAGAAGCCGAGTGCGAGCGACCAGGCGAGGTGCCACACGTAGACGCCGAGGACGAGTTCCCAGCCGAGGTTGAGTGACAGGAAGCCCGCGTTCAGATCCGGGAACTGCGTCGGGATCCACCACAGGCAGCTCAGCGTTGCCAGAACCATACCCATGGCGACTCCACGGGCGACGTTGCGCGCGGTCGTCAGGGTCTTGCCTAGCAGCGGGAAGATCAGCAGCGCGTAGCCGAGCGCGAACACGATGCCGTTGAAGGTGTGGAAGATATGCCCCTCGAACCACTGCGTCGTAGCGGCGGCCTCGGGCATGAGGATGGATCCGTTGAAGGAGGCGAAGTCCAACTTCGGCAGGCCGATGCCGGTCATCCAGTAGCCGATCATGTCGGCGATGTGAAGGGCCGCGAAGCCCGCCACGAGCCCACCGATGAGTCGGTGCGTGTTGACGTACTGGGGCCAGTGAAGTCCGGCCGTCTGGTGTTGGACCACCGGCAGCGCATGGTCGGCCACCGGCGCCTGACGGGCATCCAGGTCCTCGCGGGTTGCCAAGTGGCCTGGCTGGTACGGCTGGTGCGTCGAAATGATGATCTCCTTCGTCGCCCCAGGGTCGGACGTCCTCTCGGTCGCCCGCCCCGTCCCCGGGTGGTGAGGGCATGATGTCCGGTATTGGGTACTCCATCCCGCTCCGCCACGCAACTCCAGCATCGCGCGAGCCCGTCCTCGCGTGGGTGATCGCGCAGTTTGAGGCTCGATCGAAGGTCTGCAGCGTTAGCCCTCTGCGTGAGATCCCGGGCGAGCGTGGACCCTGGCTCCTCACCGTGTCCTCCGTCTCCGGCAACCGCGAAGTCGTCTTGAAGACCGGTCCGCTGGATGATGCGGCCGACCGTGGCACGTCCGAACACGTGTCGATCACTGCATCGATATCTACGGAGGCGGCCGAGATGAGTGCCTTGGGAGCAGTCCTACCGAGGATCCACGCAGTCCAGGTCCCGCCAAACCCGCACCTTCCGCCGCGCACCCGCGCCCGGCAAGGCGAGCACTTCATCTCCCAGCGTGCCCAGCGACGTCGTGCCATCCAGAACTACCAAGCAGGTAGCACACGTGATCGTGAAGAGCTGCGCAGTCAGGTCGCGGCCAGTAAATCCAGCGTGGTCAGCAGAGCGGGTCCAGCAGTACCTCACCGACCCCGGCACCACACCACTCATCGAGGAGGCAGAACGCGTCCTCGAGCAGCTTCCGCACTCCACCGAGCCCACCGGCCTGGTGCACAACGACATCGCGATCGGCGACGTGATCTGGTCGACTGGCCGGCGCCCGGTCGTGATCGACTGGGAGGGCGCAGGCAGTGGCGCGACTGGCCGGGACCTCGGCAACGCCCGGTTCGAACTCGCGATGCATTACGGAGTGCGGGCAGCCGAGACGCTGCTACGTGGCTGGACCGAAGTGGCGGGGGCGCCAGCACCGGACGACCTCCTCTACTGGGACCTCTCCGCCACGCTCAACACACCTGCCAACCTTCAAGGGTGGGCGCCCATGCCGCACGCAACGGAGGGACGCGACGCCTTCATCACACATGTCCTGAGGCGGGTCGGCGCAACAGGAGCGTCGTCATGAGTCCGTGAGGTTGAAGGCCTCTCGGGTCGGCGCGCCGACGGATCGTTCACGAACTGGTGATGGTGGCAAGTTCACGCCAGGGCTTCGCGGTGTTGTCTAGGGGGACACCCCCTAGTTTCGTTGTTCGATGAACCATGCCGCGACCTGCGTGCGCGAAGTGAAGCCGAGCTTGCGGAGGATGTGGTCGACGTGGCACTCAGCTGTTCGCTGCGATATCACGAGGGTGGCGGCCACGTCCTTGTTCGACAGGCCGTTGGCGACGAGCTCGGCGACCTCGCGCTCCCGCCTGGTCAGCTGTTCGTCCGCCTGCCTCGTGGACGCCCTGCCTTCGAACGACTCCTCGGCGCCAGCCACCGTCGGCGACTCGCCCAAGGCGTACGCAAATGCGACGTCGATGGCGAGGCCGCGCCCGCGGTCGAACGCCGCCTGGAACGCCTGCGCGCCAAGAGACTTCCGGGCTTGCTCACGACGTTCGTCGCTCCAGTCGATCAGGCCTTGCCAGCCCGACAACCGCCCACCGCCAATCGGTTCCCACAGGGTCTCAGCGATGCCGAACAACACGGCGGCGTGTTCAGCCTGGCCGCTCGCCGCGGCGCTCCAGGCGAGCAGTTCGACACACCAGGCGACACCCACGTGGTCGAGGTGGCGCTTGAGCTCGAGGGCGCTTCTGGCGTAGGTGTTCACCTGTGCGAGGTCGCCCAGTAGCCAACGTGCGAACGCGATGTGCCATAGCCCCCAGGACTGCGCCCATCGCTCCCCACGCTCCTGGCACATGGCGATGGCTTGTTCGCACAGTGCCACGTCCCGTTGGGGGTCGCCCAACATGGCGACGGTCATGCCGAGGTCGATCATGGCCAGGGCGGTGAGTGAATTGACGGCTCCGGCAGCGCGGTAGTGAACCAACGCCTCTTCGTGCGCGGTCACCGCTTCGGGTAGTCGCCCCTCGAACCATTTGGCGAGTCCAATGAACTGCATCGCGTGGCCGAGTGTGAGCTCGTCGCCCAGCTCTCGGGCCAGGTCGCGGCACTCGTGGAGCACCGGCAAGGCATGCTTGTAGTTGCCCTGGGAGGACGAGAACCAGCCGTCGACCCACAGCGCCTGGGCCCGTTCGTTGCTTGGCTGCTGGTCCAGTGCCAGTGCTCGACCCAGCCAGTAGCGGCCGTCACGAATTGATACACCGAACCAGTACCACCACAACAGGTACGCCAGCCGCATCCCGGTACGTGCCTCGCCCGCCTCGGTGAGACAGAACTCCAATGCCGCAAAGATGTTGGGCTGTTCGACCGCGAAGCGGCGCAACAGGTCCATCTGGTGTGGTCCGAACCAGTCGGCCTCGGCCTCCTCGACAAGGCGTAGGTAGTAGTCGCGGTGGCCCTCGCGGATGGCGCGCTCGTCGATCGGGTTCAGCTGCTCGCGACCGAACTGTCGGATCGTCTCCAACATCTGATAGCGGGCGTGGCCTGCCTTGCGGCTCATGACGGACTTTTCCACCAGACCAACCATGCCGTTGAAAACGTCGTCGGGGGCGAGACCCGCAACGGCACAGACCACCTGGGCGGCCTCCATGTCGAAGTCGCCAGCGAACACCGACAGGGTGGCCCACAATGTCCGTTCGAGTTCCGAGCAGAGATCAAAGCTCCATTCGATGGCGGCACGCAAGCTCTGATGGCGCGGTGGCGCCTCCCTGCCACCGCCCGTCAAGAGACGATAGCGATCCTCCAGCCGCTCGAGGATCTCCTCGACGGACAGTGCTCGCAGTCGTACGGCGGCCAGCTCGATCGCCAACGGCAGTCCCTCGAGCTGCTGACACAACCGGGCCACCGTCTCCTCGTTGGCGGGGGAGATAGTGAAGCCAGGAACGGCGGCTGACGCACGCTGTTCGAACAACTGCAGCGCTTCGTAGCGGTGTGGCGACTCCTCCGTAAGCGAGGCACCAGCCGTGGGAACCGAGAGCGGCGGCACCGGCCATATGTGCTCTCCGGAGATGTTCAGGGGCTCTCTGCTCGTTGCCAACACCCGCACGTTGGGTGCCGCCACGAGCATGCTGTGCGTCAGTCGGGCACACGAGTCCAGCAGATGTTCGCAGTTGTCGAGTACCAGCAGCAGTCGCTTGTTCTCCAGGTAATTGGTCAGCACAGTCTCGGGGTCGTCGGTGATGGAGTCCGTCAGCCGCAACGCCGTCACCACAGCGTTGCCGACCAGCGAAGGGTCGTCCAACTTGGCTAGCTCCACCATCCACGCTCCATGCGGGAACGCGCGACTCACGCTCTGCGCGACGTGCAGGGCCAGCCGGGTCTTGCCCACACCGCCCACGCCGGTGAGGGTGACCAACCGCGACTCGGACAGGGCTCGTTTGACATCAGCGCTTGCCTGCCGACGCCCTACGAAACTGGTCACTTCGGCCGGGATGCCACCGGTCTCCCGACGAGGTGCCTGCGTTGCCACAGTCGCCATGAAGCCCCTTCAGCGAAACAGCACGACCATCGTATGTCCGGTCGACCTGCGGACTAAATGCCCGCATGTTCTACGGCATTCACCCTGCATGGCCCCAATCCACGTGGTGAGCCTGGATTTCGCGAGGTTTGTGGGGGTCGCGCGGCGGAGGTTTGGGTCTGGGCTGGCCGGTGAGTTATGGCGGCATGCCGGGTCTACACCACGTCAAGTCGATTCGGATCGAGACCGCCGGAGGCCGGAATGTCTGCGTCAGTGCTCTACATGTCGATGTCACTCGATGGGTACATCGCGGGACCGAACGACGAACCGGGCAACCCCGGCGGCGACCGTTTCATGCGCCTGCACGAGTGGTTCGCCACGCCGGAAGGGGAGTTCTTCCGGCCGTCCGGGCCCGCCGGAGAGTTGATGGACGAGTGGAACGCCACCGGTGCGGTACTGGCCGGTCGGCGCCTCATGGAGCAAGTAGACCACTGGAAAGGCGATCACCACGGCGTGCCGATCTTCGTGCCCAGCCACCGGCCGCCGCCTCCCTCTGTCGCCAACTATCCGTTGGTGACGTACGTGACCGACGGGATTGAGAGCGCCATGGCGCAGGCCAAGGCTGCGGCGGGCGACCGGGACGTGCTGGTACACGGCGCATACACGGCACAGCGGGCACTCGAGGCCGGAGTGTTGGACGAGATCCAGATCCATCAGATCCCGGTGCTGTTCGGCGGTGGTCGCCGGCAGTTCGACGTCTTGCCGTCGCGTATCGAATTGGAGATCGTTCGAGTGATCGACACGCCCGAGGCGACCCACATCCGCTACCGCGTCCGTCGCTGAAGCCGAACGCGCCTCGAACCTGGCGGCGGAGGGCTCGGGTGCCTGCCGGCGCAGGCCGAGGTCCGGCCGTTCGTCGGGCGCATGACGGCGATCGCCGCCGGCGGAGGTCCCGTGAGAATCTGCCGGCAGCCTGTCAAATCCGGAGCGAGGCGTTCGTAGGAGGGGTGAGAGGCTGGCCGAAGGAGGCCGCCGGGACAAGGAGTCATGAGATGACGCGGTACCTGATCTCGTTCAACAACGGTGCGATGGACGTCCCCGACGAGGATCTTCCCGACGTGGCCGAGGCCGCCCACGCGGTGGTCCAGGAGGCCAAGGACGCCGGCGTGTTCGTCTTCGCCGGCGGGCTGCCCCTCGACGCGGAGTACGACGTGGTGGCGACCGACGGGATGGTCACCGACGGCCCGTACCCGGAGAGCAAGGAGTTCATCGGCGGCCTGATGGTCGTCGACGTCCCTACCCGGGAGGCAGCCCTGGAGTGGGCCGCAAAGATCGCGGTCGCCTGCCGCTGTGCGCAAGACGTCCGCGAGTTTCTGCCCGACCCGGCCGTCGAATGAGATGACGTTGTGGGGCGGCATTACGTGGCGACGAGCCCGGGCACCGACGCCGTACGTCACGACCTGACCACTGCATCGACGGCGGCGACCACGCAGCGCGCATGCGGATCGATGCGGCAATAGGCGTTCGCGCCAACAGGCCGGCCGTACAGACTCTCGGTCAATGCGAATGTGACGGTGTTGAGACGCGGCCGACCGGGCGAAGGGGACGCGTGCTGGGTTTCTCCACGCGGTCGATACGCTTGGATTCATTCAACTCTTCCGATGGCGCATGGAAATCCCAGTGGCGGATCTTGGAACCGATGGTGAAATTCCGATTGGGGCGAGCCGTACATAAACTCCGGATCGGCGGACGGCTGCTGGGTTCGTTGGCATTGTCTGCTGCGGGGGCGATTGCTGTTGTGTGGCTCTCCCCGGGTGGGCTGGGCCAGGCCGGACCGGTGAGGGTCACCAGTGGCGCATCGGCGTCGGTGTACCGGTCGGTGTCCGGGGTGATGGACGACGCGCCGTCCTGGGTGGGATCGGCCCTGTCGGTGGCGACCGAAGGTGGGTTGGTGGCGCTCGGATTTCTCCTGCTGTGGGTGTGGTGGGCGGCTGTCCGTGGCAGGGACGCGCGCGGTGTCGCCGGGGCCACTTCGGTGGGCGCCGGGGTTGTTGCCGCTTACGTGGTGAGTGAGGCGTTGAAGCTGGTGGTGGACGAGGAACGGCCATGCTTCGCGCTGCCTGGCGTTAGTGCGGTCACGGAGTGTCCGGGTGCGGGTGACTGGTCGTTCCCGAGCAATCATGCCGTGCTCGCGGCAGGGATCGCTGCTGGGCTGGCGGTGCTCCGGCCACGCCTGTCCGTGGTGGCATTGCCGCTTGCCGTGGTTGTGGCGCTGCTGCGCGTGGTGGCCGGCGTCCATTATCCCCACGACGTTGTCGCGGGCGCTCTCATCGGCGCCACCGTTGCGGTGACGGCGCTGCTCCTGGTCGGTCCGCCGGTCTCTTGGGCCGTGTCATCGTTGTTCCGACGCTACGGGAATGGTCCCGGCTTCCTGGGACCCCGCCGCCGCTCTGCTATCGACCCCCACGCTGGCGGGAGGTCGCATTGATCATTGATGAGAATCTCGTCTTCAGCGCCGAACTGCGGGGACTTCACAGGCTCGGGAGCCTTCCGAGGCCGAAGGTAACGACTCGTTCCGAGGTCCTTCCGGGCGCGGCCTGTCTCTGGGAAAGCAACACCACCGGTGGTCATCGAGATCCCGTCCGGCTCATTCCCGCCAGCGGAGTTCCACTGAACGACGTCCTACGCGCAGTTCAGCGGAGCCATCAACGGGTTCCGGGCGGGCACCTTGAGATCCGGGGTGTCGCCACAAGCTTCGACCCGGCGGCCGTGTCCCTGCTGCGTTCCGTCGGTGCTCACCAGGACAGCGAGGGGCCGCATACGATGATGGCGCTCGACCTCAGGTCACTCGACGACAGAGCCGACCACGCGCCGGGGTTCTCCGCGACCGTCGCCACTGATGCCGAGAGCCTCGCCAAACTCCGCTCGGTTGTCGGCCAGGTCTACGCAGGCGTGGACGAAGAAGAGGCCGTGAAGGCCGACAACGAGGCCGACTTTTACCACGCCCCCGGCACCATGACCTATCTGGCTGTCCGTGAGAACGGACAGACGGTCTCTACGGGGAGCCTTCTCATCGATGGAGACGTCGCCAACATCTGGAGTATCGCCACGCTTCCGGCGGCACGCGGGCGAGGCGCTGCATCGGCGGTCATACGGGCCGCCTGCGCCGAGGCCCGCCGCCAGGGGGCCAGCATTGCAGGCCTGCGAACCACCGAGGAACTGGCCAGAGACGACGGCCTTTACCACAGCGTCGGATTCGCTGTCGTCGGCCACGAACACGCGTGGAACCTCGACGACATCGACACTCACGCCATCTGACAGCCAGCACAGTACCGGCACCGAACACTTGTCGGGCCACGTCACTGATTACCTCATTGCCCACCGCGGCGCCATAGCTCGACCGAGGGCGTGCAACCTGCGCTGGCCTGGGCGTCATTCTTTGGGCTGCCTGGCCGCTAGAAGCCTGGCTCGTCGAGGTCGGCGATCAGGGTGCGGATCAGGTGGCCTGAGCGCTCGACGCAGGCCTGGTCGTCCTCAGCCACGCCGAACTCGAACGAATCCAACGCGATGATCAGTGTGTGCAGGTCCAACTGCCGCCGGTGCGTCCTGTCAGCCGGCGCGCCGTAGCCGGCGAGAAGCGGCAGCAGGTCCAGCTGCGGGCCGCGAACCCGGAGCACCGCCAGGTCATGGACCGGTGCACCGGGCTGCCAGTCGCCGAAGTCGATGATCCCGCTCACGCGTACGGCCTCGCCGTCCCTGCCGTCACCGGTCACGAAGATGTGCTTGGGGCCGAGGTCACCATGGCACAGCACCCATTGAGCACAGGGAAAGTCGCGGACGTATCCCTCCAGCAGGTCGAGCATCCGGTCGAACTGAAGCGCCGAAAACCCACCGGCAAGGATCCTGTCCCGTGCTGCATGTCGGGCAGCCAACTCGGCCGCCATCGCGGTCGGCCAGTCGCGCTCGTCATCGACATGGATCCGGTTGATTCGGGCAATCAGTCCGCCGATCTCGGCGAGCACGTCGTGGCGTTGCTGCTGCGAGAGGCGATTGATGACCTCGCCGAGCGGACGGCCCGGCACGGTGCGCTGCACCATGACGGGGAACTCGGAGTCGTCGATCCGTACGGTGTCCTGGAGCAGGATCTCCGGGGCGGGCACGCTGGCGGCACGTGCACTCTTGATCGCCCCGGCCTCGCCCGCCGAGCTGGTGGCGAGGTCTCCGTCATCGAACCGGAGGATCCGGACCACCACATCCTGCTCGTCGGCACACCGGACCCGGTAGACCTCGTTCGAGTACCCCTCCACGATCCGGTCCACGCGGTCGGTCCCGGCACCCACAGCACGGCGTACGAGCTCGGTCAGCACCGAGCGTGGCGTACTCGTCTGAGCGTGTTGCCACTCCGCATACGAGCCCAAGGGCATGCCGGCCATTCCAACAGCCCGGCGCCCATGGATCAAAGGGGTTTGCCCGGCCATCTACAAAGCTATGACCATGTAGGCGCCTGCATGGCCTTCACCCGGTCGCCCGCCGCAAACTTCCTCGGTGGATCATTCCGGTGGAACCTTGGAAGCGATCGCGTAGGCGAGTGCGGCCTGATCCTCCTTCGGTACGTCGAGATACCCTTTGGACTCCATCATCAGCGCCTGGAATTGCTGCTCTTCGTACGCCACACCGGGAGGCAGGGGCGCAAGGTGCCAGTGCACGTGCGAGTTGCCTTGCTTGCTTCCCAGACTGAGAACGTACAACCGCTCGGTGGGCAGCACCTCTGAGATGGCTACACCGATTCGGTGCACGATCGCCTGCAGCCGGAGATACTCCTCGATCGTGAAGTCGGCAACGACGTTCTCCCGATGTTGGATCGGGGCGACCAGGACGTACCCGAGGAGCGTAGGGAAGCGGTTGAGGAAGGCAATCGCTGTGTCGTCCTGGTAAATCGGCGGGTGCTCGTGTGGGTTCGATCCGTCGACCACTCCGCATATGAAGCACGGTGCGGCCTGTGCCCGGGCGGTATACGCCTTGAGGTCGAGTTGCCGTCGAGGGTAGGTCGTACGCATGCTGAGCGATCATGCCAGTCCTGGCCAAGTGTCGCTCGCAGCGGAGATCTGGGTCTCGGCGCGGGTATATCCGTCGGAACGAATTGCCTGCCTCTACGGATGGTCGCTCGGACGTCACGCGGTCAGGACGCCAGCACAGGCAGATGGGCCGTCACGTGCGCGATGTCGGTTGGGGCCCACGCCATTGGTCGATGCTTAGGCGGTACAGCACATGCGGGCGCAGTGGGTGGCCAGGCGGAACACGCGGGTGGTCGAAGTCATCCGCCGGATCGTGCGACATGCCAAGCCGACCCATGACGGCCTGCGACCGCGTGTTCAGCACTGCCGTCATCGACACGATCTCGGTGAGGCCGACCTGTTCGAATGCGTATGCCACTGCCGCCTTCGCCGCCTCCGTCGCGTAGCCGTGACCCCACGCGCTGCGGGCGAACCGGTACGCGATCTCGAACGCGGGTGTGAAGTGGGCGTCGAACGTCTGGTAGAGCAGCCCGGCGCAGCCGATGAACTCACCTGTTTCGCCCAACTCCACAGCCCACATACCGTGCCCACGCTCGGTGATGCCGGCCTCGATGACTTCGACGAACGCATCGCTTTGCTCGCGGGTCATCGTAGCTACGAAGAACTCCATCACCTCAGGGTCGCCGTGCCATCTTCTACCTGGTCGACGTCACCACTGCTGTTGGCTGGCGACCCAACCGGCGATCTGCGCCCGTGAGGTGAAACCGAACTTTGTGAGGACGTTCTCGACGTGGGCTTCGGCCGTACGCCGCGAGATCACCAGCTCCGCCGCGATCTCCCGGTTCGTCCGACCCTGATGGACCAGAGTGGCGACCTCCCGTTCGCGTTTGGTCAGTAGCGTCGCCGCCGCGGTCACGGGCGCCGCGGCGGGAGGCTTGGTCGAGGTGACCTTCTCGCCCAGCGCCATGGCGACCGCTTCCGCTTGGGTGAGGCTTGCACCCTCGTGGCGGGCAGCGTCATAGGCCGCTTCTCCGAGGGCCCCCCGGCTACGGGCCCTGGATTGCTGGCTCCAGTCGAGCAGGATCTCGTACCCGAACAGCTGGGCGCCGATCGGCTTCCACATCATCTCCGCCGCCCCGAACAGCACGGCCGCCCGATGCGCATCCTCGTCGGAGGCCGCGACCCAGGCCAGCACTTCGAGGCAGAACGGGATGCCCAGGAGGTCGTTGAGGTCGTCCTTGCTGCGCAGGCACCCTCGGAGATGCGAGGACCCCTTGACCCGGTCACCCGCGACCCACCAGCGCAGGCCCACGATCCACTCCGCCCACGACGCCGCCCATCGCTCGCCGCGACCAGCACAGATGCGCTGGCACTCCTGGGCGAGCGCCAGGGAGCGGTCGAGGTCACCCCGCATGCACGCGGCATCGGCACGCGCGACGTAAGCGATCAACGCGGGCGCGTCCCATCGTCCTGACTTGCGGTAGCCGGCCAGTGCCTCGTCGAGCAGGCGCGCGGCGCTGGTCAGGTTGTTGTCGAACAGGTCCGCCATCCCGAGGAACTGGATTGCACGAGTGGCCGCGGACGTGTCACCGAGGTCCCGGGCGAGGTCGCGGCATTCGACCAGCAGCACCCTCGCCGAGTCGGTGTCGGCCTGCAGGGATGCCGCCCAGCCGTTGATCCACAGGGCTCGGGCCCGTTCGGGGCTGGGCTCGGTGTTCAGCGTGAGTGCCCGGTCCAGCCAGTAGCGCCCGTCCCGGATGAACCCGCCCGCGATCCAGTAGAACCACAGGTCGCTGGCCAGCCGCAGCCCTGCGCCAGCCTCGCCCGGTTCGGTGAGGCTGAAGTCCAGCGCGGCCCAGAAGTTGGCCCGTTCGGCACGCAGGCGCGCACCCCACTGGGCCTGGTGCGGACCGAACGAACCCGCATCGGCCCGCTCGGCCATGCGCAGGTAGTAGTCACGGTGCCGCTGACGAAACTCATCCTCCTGCCCGGCCTCGACCAGCCGTTCCCGGCCGTACTCCCGGATCGTCTCCAGCAACCGGAACCGTGCGGAATCGCCGGCCATGTCCCGAACCAGCACCGACTTCTCGACCAGACCCGTGACCAGTGCGAGCACATCGGTGACGGCCACCCCAGGAGATTCATCGCCCACGCATATGCTCTCGACCGCCTCCAGGTCGAAATCGCCGGCAAAGACCGAACATCGTGCCCACAACGCCTGCTCGGTGGCAGAGCAGAGGGCGTAACTCCAGTCGATCGCCGCCTGCAACGTCTGGTGTCGTGGCGGGCCAACACGACTGCCCCGGATCAGCAGGCGGTAGCGGTCCTGGAGTCGGTCCAGGATCTGTTCCACTGACAGCACCCGCACCTGCACCGCCGCGAGCTCGATCGCCAGCGGCAGACCGTCCAACCGCCTGCACAACAGGGCCACAGCATTCTGGTTGTCACGATTCACGACGAACCCTGGCAGCACCGCCGCCGCCCGGTCCTCGAACAACCTCAACGCCTCGTACCGGCTGGCGGACCGATCGACCGGCGACATGTCCGCATCCGCCCCACGGGTCCCAGGTACCGACAGGGCAGGCACCGCCCACACGTGTTCGCCAGAGACGCCCAGGGGCGCACGACTGGTCGCCAACACATGCACCCCCGGTGCCGCCGGCAACAGAGCCGCGACCAGCTGGCGGCAGGCGGGCAGCACGTGCTCGCAGTTGTCAAGAACGATCAGCAGGTGTTTGTCGCGCAACTGGCGGATCAACAGGGTCTCCGGATCGCCCACCGACTGATCACGCAGCTCCAGCGCCGCCGCCACCGTCTGACCCACCAACGCCTGATCCTGAACATCGGCCAACTCGACCAACCAGGCACCATCGGCGAAAACGCGCTGAATGTCGCCTGCCACCCGCAACGCCAACCGCGACTTGCCCACACCACCGACACCGGTCAACGTCACCAACCGCGACCTCGACATGAGACGTTTGACATCACTCGTCGCGTGCCGACGTCCGACGAAACTCGTCACATCGGCAGGGATCCCTCCCCCACGGTGCAGGGCCTGGACCACGCGGCGTCACTCCCTGTTGCGACCGACTCACCTCGGATGCTACTCGCGCGCCGCGGAGGCAGCCCGGAGCCCATCCAGCACAGAATCGAGTAGGCAGGTACGCCCGATATCTCTCCCTGGAAGGCATATCTAGTGGCCTGGTCCATTGTGCCCGGCCGGGAGTTGTGGAGGTTCCACACGAACGGCGGCCCGGAGGTTTCCCCAACGGAAGCCGTCAGCGCGGGGTCCAGAACGGATCGCGGCCGATGAAGCCGAGCATCCGGGTCTGAGCGTCGGCGTCGTCGGGGGTCGGTACACGTGGACCGTACTGGCCCGAGGAGCGCATCAGCTCTTCGATCGGCTCCATGCCGGCCAGCAGTACCGCGCAGAACTCGGGGTCGAGCTGGTCGTCCTGGCCGGTAGCGCGGGCAAGGTCCCAGGTGTGCATGAACACGTCGGAGGTGTAGAACCGGTCGATCGCCTGGTCCAGGGGTAGCTCCCCAATGTGCCGGTTGGCGAACGACCGTTGCGGGGTCTCCGGGTCGTCCAGCAGCGCCTGCACCGCGCGGCACTGTCCCTGCCAGGCTGCGACCGGGTCGTCGTCCACGCTGGGTCCGTTCGGCAGCTCGACGCCGGCACCGGCGGCAAGGAACGAGGGGAACCATTCGACGAGGTGGCGCACCACGTCGCGGGCGGTCCAGCCGGCGACCGGCGCGGGGGCGTCCCAGTGCTTGGCCCCGCGGACGTGATCGGTGAACCCGCCGGCGATCTGGCGATGCCGCTCCGCGGGGGGCAGGTCAGACAGTGCCATCGGCCAGCATCCTGTCGAGCTTGGCGTAGCCGTCTTCCACGCCGATCTCCATGCCGCTCTTCAGCCAGGCGTCGCGGCTTTCGAAGCTGTCCACCAGGGACTGCGTGCGCAGCCGGCTCCGGCCGTTGCCGAGATCGTCGACCCACAGGGTCTCCAGGGCAACGCCATCGGGGTCGCCCTCGAAGGTGAACGTCTGCACGATTCGGTCCGGGCGCACCTCGTGGAAGCAGCCGCGGAACGCGTACTCCGAGCCGTCGCCGGCGATCGACACGAACCGGAAGCTCCCGCCGGTACGCGCGTCCCAGTGGTCGATGCGCGTACGCATGGTGTCCGGGCCGACCCATTGCTTGAACAGCTCTGCGTCGGTGTGTGCCCGGAACAACTGCTCGGGCGTGGCGAGGAACTCGCGCGCCATGCGGATGATGGGGAGGGCGCAGTCCGCCTCGATCGTGGTGCTGTGTCTCTTCATGCCCTCACTCCGTTCGGTCATTGGTGCTCCTTGTGCTCGTCGGCCTCGTTCATGGCGGCCAGCACGCGGTCGAGGCGTTGGTAGCGCTGCTCGGCCTGGCGGCGGTATCGCTCAATCCATTCGTCCATCAGGTCGAACGCCCCAGTCTCCAGGTGCACGGGCCGCGGCTGTGGGCCACGCGACCGGCTCACCAGGCCCGCCTGCTCCAGCACCCGCAGATGCTTGTACACGGCCTGCACGCTCATCTGGTACGGCTCGGCGAGCTGGTTCACCGTGCGGTCGCCGACCGCGAGCCGGGCCACCATGTCGCGGCGGGTCGGGTCGGCGACCGCGGTGAAGACCTTGGACAGGACGTCGGTCGGCATCAGCGCCCTCGTTTCAACCAATGGGTTTAAAGCCCAAGGTAGCCCGCTCGCGGCCCGCGGTCAAGGGAGGCCGCACTCGACGAGGTTCGCCGTCGGGGCACAAGAGCGTCACCGCGGGCGGGCCGCCTTCGCGCCTGACAGAACGAGTGCGTGGCCGCCCTCAGGGAGATTGGGCCCGCCCGATCGTCAGGCTTGCTCGGCGATTCCCTTGCGGGCGAAGTCGACGGCCTCTGCGAGCAGTGCTTCCCACAGGGCGCGGTCGACTCGCGGCACCGCCACCCACTCCCGGAAGACCCTGCCTGCTGGTGCGAACGGCTCGCCGTCACCGCTGGCGATCAGCGAGAGGACCCGCTCGCGCGGCAGTTTCACCACCAGCGAGCCGAGCTTGTCGTCGTAGGACGCAAGGAACCTGCCTGCCAGCCGTACGCAGGGGTAGCCCATCATCGTGGCGCGCCCGATCGCGGGGTCGTAGAGCAGGTCGTCGGTGAGGTCGTCGTAAAGGTCGCGGGCGTCGTCCCCGCCGGAGGCATCCGACGGGGACGTGCCTTTCGAGTCTCGCGCCATCAGGCCGCCGCCGGCGGGGTGAAGATGCCGAACTGGTTGCCCGACGGGTCGCGCAGGTAGGCGAACTTCGGGGCGCCGGGACCGGGGTCGAGGTGCTTGCTGATCACCGAACCGCCGAGCTGCTCGGCGTCGGCGCAGGTGGCCTCGACGTCGGCGACGAGGATGTAGAAGACGGCGTGGTCGGTCACTTGGCCGCCCGTGCCGAAGAGACCGCCCATCGGGGCGTCGGCGCCGGAGGCGGTGATGTTGCGGTAGTCCATGCCGCTGGAGGCCGCGGGGCCGTCGGCGGCGAAGGTCCAGTCGAAGAGGCTGCCGTAGAACTTCTGGGCGCCGTCGGGGTCGCTGGTGGCGACCTCGAACCAGGCCAGGGTGGCGGGAGCGGGGTTCGTCATCGGTGTCTCCTTCCGCGTCGGATCACCTGCCGGGGCGGCGGGCTGAATCCACCGTCTCGCGGTCTCGCGACAGCCCTATGTCGGTGTTTGGCAGGGATCGCTCGGGTCGCAGTGCGGACGCCGGCGCCTTCGTGACATGGCCGTCGACCAGCGGCTCCGGGGCCGCACGCTGCGGTCGAGGTGAGGGGATGCGCTCGGCATGGATGATGCGATCCATCCGGAAGACGCGATCTTCCTGTCTCAGGTGACACCACGCCATCAGGTAGGACCCGTTGGGCCCGACAACCACGTGCTGCGGCTCGACCTCGCGGGTGGTCTCGACCCCACCGACGTCGATATAGGCGACCCGCAGCACGTGGTTGTCGCGTACGGCTCGCCACACGACCTCGGCGATCTCGGCGTCGGGCTCCGGTGCCGACTGCACGAGCAGCCGTACCTTCTCCGCGGCCTGCCACGCTTCCTCGACCGCACGGTCAGGCATGGCGGCCACGATCTTCTGCAGCGCGCTGCGGGCGTCCTTGGCGAACAAGACGTGCTCGGACTGGCTCAGCGCGACCGCAACGGCCGCGGCCTCGCGCGGCGTGAAGTTGAGTGGCGGCAGGCTCATCGAGCGGTCGAGCGTGTAGCCGCCTGCGCGCCCGCTCCTGGTCGCGAGCGGGACGCCCGCCTGGCCGAGCGCGCTGAGGTCGCGCTCGATCGTACGGACACTCACCTCGAAATGGGACGCCAGCTGTCGGGCCGTGCGGCCCCGCGACCCGGCGGCCCGGAGCTCCTCGACCAGTGCGTAGAGGCGGTCGATCCGGTTCATGGGCGGAACGTAGCCCAGCGCGCCGACAATCGGTCATGATCGCGCCGCTGATCGGTGCCGCGGAGCCCGCACCCGTCCAGGCGTCAGCTGTCGTGTCAGGAGCGTGTCAGGTCGGTGGCAGGCCGGGCACCGATGGTGGTCGCATGACTAGATCAGCGATTGCGGCTTCAGGGCTGCGGAAGGCGTACAAGGACAAGATCGTTCTTGACGGCATCGATCTCGATGTTGCCGCGGGCACGATCTTCTCCCTGCTCGGCCCGAACGGGGCGGGCAAGACGACGACGGTCAACGTGCTGAGCACGTTGATGAAGGCCGACGGCGGCACGGTACGCGTCGCCGGCCACGATGTGGCGACCGAGACCAAGGCCGTCCGCGCGGCCATCGGGGTCACCGGCCAGTTTGCCGCGGTGGACGACCTGCTGACCGGCCAGGAGAACCTCCAGTTGATGGCGGATCTCAAGCGTTTGGGCTCGGGCGAGAGCAAGCGGGTGGTCACCGACCTGCTGGAACGGTTCGACCTGACGGAGTCGGCGCAGAAGATGGCGGCGACCTATTCCGGCGGCATGCGCCGGAAACTGGATCTGGCGATGACCCTGGTCGGCAAGCCCAGGATCATCTTCCTCGACGAGCCGACGACGGGACTGGATCCGCGCAGCCGTCGCACCATGTGGGACACCATCCGCCTCCTGGTGGCCGAGGGCGTCACCATCTTCCTGACCACCCAGTACCTGGAGGAAGCCGATCGCCTCGCGGACCGGATCGCGGTGCTCGACCAGGGCAAGCTGGTGGCCCAGGGCACTCCCGCTGAGCTCAAGCGTCAGATCCCCGGGAGCCATGTCCGGCTTCAGTTCGCCAGCGACTTCGAGCTCGACGGCGCGCTGCGGGTCCTGACCGGCGCCACGCGCGGCGAGGAGGACCTGACCTTGCGGGTTCCCAGCGACGGCCGGGCGAAATCGGTACGAGCCCTGCTCGACCGACTCGACGCGCACTCCATCGAGGTCGAGGAATTCTCGGTGCACACCCCGGACCTCGACGACGTCTTCCTGTCCCTGACCGGCCGTACCAGCACAGAGGTGACTGCACGATGAGCAACGCGACGACCATGTTGGGTCGCAACTTCAAGCACACCGTCCGGAACCCGGTCACCGTCTTCAACTCGGTCCTGCTACCGGTCGTGATGTTGTTGATGTTCACCTTCGTCATCGGTGGCGCTTTCGACATCAGTGGCAACTACATCGACTACATCACGCCGGGCATGATCATCCTGACCATCAGCTACGGGCTGAGTGCGACCGCGTTGGCCGTGAACACCGACATGACGAAGGGGATCATCAACCGGTTCAAGGTGATGGACATCTCCCGCAGTGCCGTACTCAGCGCCCATGTCGCCTCGAGCATGTTCCGCAGCCTGATCGGCGTCGCGGCCCTCATCGGCGTGGCGTTCGCCGTGGGATTCCGGCCGGCGGCGAGTTTCGCAGAATGGCTCGGCGCCATCGGTCTGCTCGTGCTCGTCACGTTCGCGACCAGCTGGATCACCGTCGCCCTGGGGTTGTTCGCCAAGACTCCGGAATCGGCGGGCATGGCCTCCGTGCCGCTGATCATGCTGCCGTTCCTGAGCAGCGCGATCGTTCCGGCCGGCACCATGGGCCCCGGTGTGCGGCAGTTCGCCGAGTACCAGCCCTTCACGCCGATCAACGAGGCATTGCGCGGGCTGCTGACCGGTGAGCCGCAGGTAAGCAGCGCGATCGTCGCCGTCGCCTGGTGCGTCGGGGTCGCCCTGGTCGGGTACGTATGGGCGCTCTCCACCTTCAAGAAGCGAGCCTGACCAGCCGAGGCGCTGGAGTCGCCCACCCACAAGATCACGTACGAAGCAAGGGGAGAACCTGTCATGCCTACGTTCGCCACGCCAGGGCCTGTCGCCGCGACCGTGGAGGTCGCCGGTGCTCAGGTGCGGGTCACCTCGAGCGACCGGACCGACACCGTGGTGCTGGTCGAACCCCTCAATGCCGCGAGCCGGTCGGTCAAGGTGGCCGACAAGACCAAGGTCGACTTCGCCGGCGGTCAACTGTCGGTCAAGACGACCACCCCCGGGGAAAGGGGTGGCTCGGTCGCCATCACGATCGACCTGCCCGCCGGCTCCAGCCTGGCCGCGTACCTTGCACACTCCAGCGTTCAGATTGACGGCCCGATCGGCCAGTGTGAGGTGCACATGGCATCGGGTCAGGTGCAGCTGGATCGCATCGACGCGCTGCGGGCGAGCATCGCGTCCGGTGAGGTCGAGATCGGCCACATCGCCGGGAGCGCCAGCATCGACGGCGGGGCCTTCGCGATGCGGATCGGCGAGGTCGACGGCACGGTCGCACTCTCGAACTCGGGCGGGCAGGCCTGGATCGGCCACGCCTCGGCCGACCTCGATCTCAGCAGCGGCAGCTGCGATTTCGACATCGACCGCGCCGACGGCAACGTCACCGGCGAGACGGCCAGCGGCACCATCCGGATCGGCCGGATGGCCAACGGTCAAGCCAGGCTGAGGAACGGCTCGGGCAACATCGAGGTCGGCATCAGCGAGGGCATCGCTGCCTCCATCGACGTCAACAGCGAGCGAGGGGCGGTGCACAACTACATCTCCTCGCCGGGAGAGCCGGGCGCGGCCGAGGCCAAGGTCTCGGTTTTCGCCCGCACGCGGCACGGCGACATCACCCTTCAGCGCGCGGCAAGCTGACCCTCAGGAGGCGAGCGTGACCTCGACCAGCTGAGACCAACTCGACTGCGCACCCTCCTGCGTCACCTCGGCGAACCGTGCTTCGCCGAGGTGACGTCGCGCGTCCTGCTCGATCCGGGCCGCATCCGGTTGGGAGCGGTCCGGCAGCCCTCGTACGCCGACGCTGGCCGCGAGCAGCCGCGCCGCCTGTTCGTACTGGTCGAGGCGAACGGCCAGGTCCGCGACTCCGACGAGCATCTTGGCGATCACGGGTGGCGCTCCCGCCTCGGATGCCGCCTGCCAGGCAGCCACGCGGTGGGTACGGGACTCTCGCAGATCGTCGGCCAGATAGCCGAGCACGTCATGGATCTGTGCGCGGTTGTTCGCCTGCTCCGCGGCATCGCCCAGGAGGGTGGTCGCGTGGCCGAGTTGCTGGCGGGCACCGTCGGCGTCGCCGCGCAGGCGAGCAAGCTCCGCCTTGGCGAGCGCCAAGGTGACCAGCGCGTACGGCCAGGTAACACCCTCGGCGCTCCGCTCCGCGTCGGCGATGGCGGCCGCGCAGGCGTCGCGATCGCCGTCAAGCCAGTACAGCAGTGCCTGTTGGGTCCGTACCTCGATGACGTCCTCGACGGCGCCGATCTCGGTGAGGACCACGATCGCCTGTTCGTAGTACTCGCAGGCATCGGCGAACTCGCCCCGGATGGCGAGCTGGTTCGCAAGCTCGGACAGGGCCATCGACATCCCGAACCGCTCGCCGAGCGCCCTGAACTCCGCGAGCGCCTGCTCCAGCTGCGCCTCCACCTCCCGGCCGCCCTGCCCGACCATGGTCCGCATCTTGCCGGCCTGCCACCGAGCCATGGCGCGTACCCAGGGGTCAACGCTGTCCAGCAACGACTCGAACGCGGTCACCGCTTCCTCCGGTGCCCGCAGGAGGCGTTCCAGCGGGATCGCGAACTCCAGCAGCGGGTTTCCCTGCTGGCTTTGCTGGCTGAACCGGTACGCCTTGTGGATCCATTCCGCGCCGAGATGTTCGTCGCCCCGCCCGGAGGTCACGTAGAGCACGACCAGCCCGTACGTCATGGCTCGGGTGTCATCGGTCACCTCGCCCGGGAGGTTGGCGGCCGCGATCAGCAGCTCGAGGCCTTCGGTCCGACGCCCGCCGAGCCACCAGTACCAACCGGTGGCGGCCGCGAGCCGCATCGCCGCCTGGGCGTCACCAGCCGCGATCGCCGCCCGCAACGCGGCGCTGAGGTTGTCATGGTCGGCCTCGAGCCTGGCGAGCCATTCCAGTTGCTCGGCGCGGCGCAGGTGCGGCTCCGCGGTCTCGGCGAGCTCGGTGAAGTAGCCGAGATGCGCCTGCCGAGCCTGGTCGGTTTCGCCCGCTTCGGCGAGCCGATCCGCGGCGTACTCCCTGATCGTGGTGAGCATCCGGTAGCGCGGCGCGCCGTCGCCAGCGGTGACCAGCAGCGACTTCTCGGCCAGCGAGGTCAGCAACTCCAGCACCTGATCCTGCTCCACTGCCTCACCCATGCAGATCCGCTCGGCCGCCTCCAGGCCTGCCCCGCCCGAGAACACAGACAGCCGGCACAGCACCATCCGTTCGGCATCGGTGAGCAACTCCCAGCTCCAGTCGACCACCGCCCGCAGCGTCCTGTGTCGTGGCAATGCGGTACGACTCCCGCTGGTCAGCAGGCGGAACCGGTCGTCGAGCCGGTTGGCGAGCTGCTCGACGGTCATGGTGCGCAACCGGGCGGCGGCCAGCTCGATCGCCAGCGGCATGCCGTCCAGCGCCCGGCAGATCCGTACCATCAACGCCTTGGTGTGGTCGTCGACCCCGAGATCCTGGCGCACCGCGCCGGCCCGGTCCCGCAGCAACTGGACGGCAGGCGAGGATGCCACCTCGGCACGGCCGGCCTCGGTTGGCACCGCCAGTGGCTCGACCTGCCACAGCGCCTCCCCGGTGATGCCGAGCGGCTCCCGGCTCGTCGCCACGATCCGCAACCGCCGGCACTCCCCGAGCACCCGATCGGCGAACGCTGCCGCCGCCTCGATCACATGCTCGCAGTTGTCCAGGATCAGCAGCATCTCCCGCTCGCGGATCGCGGCGATGAACCCCTCGACCGGGTCCGCGCTCGGTGCCGCGCCGAGTAGCGCATCCCGGAGCCCGAGTCCGGTGAGCGCTGCCTGGGCCACGTCACCGTCGGCACCGCTGGCGGCGAGCTCCACCAGCCAGACCCCGTCCGGCAGGTCGCCGACCAGCGGGCGTGCGGCTTCCGTGGCCAGCCGGGTCTTCCCCGAGCCGCCCGGCCCGATCAGGGTGGTCAGCCGATGCTGCGCGACGAGTTCGCGAACCGCGGCGACATCGGCGTCCCTGCCGACGAAGCTCGTGAGCTCGGCCCGTACGTTGGTCCTGCGGTTCTCCTCCCGCCGCCCGAGCTCGCCCCGCAGCAACGCGACGTGCAAGGCCGACAAGTCCGGCGAGGGGTCGGCGCCCAGCGCGTCGGCCAGGGCTTGCCTCGTGCGCTCGTACACGAGCAGCGCCTCGGTTTTGCGACCGGCCGCAACGAGGGAACGCATCAGCGCGGCAACCAGCCGTTCTCGCACCGGATGCGCGGCCACCAGGTCGGTCAGCTCGGGGACCAGCGCCGCACCGTGGCCGAGGTTGACCTCCGCATCGAACCGATCCTCCATCGCGGTCAGGCGTAGCCGCTCGAGCCGAGTCACCACCGCGTCGAACTCTGCGCTGTCCTCCAAACCGACATCCTGCAGGGCCGCACCACGCCACAAGGCGAGGGCCTCGCGCAGCAGCCGCGTCCGCCGTGAGTCCTCCTCATTGCGAGCCAGAGCGACGAGGCGTTCGAACCGCAGCGCGTCGACGGCATCGGGGTCCACCGCCAACCGGTAGCCGCCCGTCTGCCCCTCGATCACACCTCCTGGCAGCGCCCTCCGCAGCCGGGAGGCCAAGCGTTGCAGGGCATTCGCCGCATCGGCGGGCGGGCTCTCACCCCAGATCCAGTCGATGAGTACCGACTTCGGGATGACGCGACCTGGGCCGAGGGCGAGGGCGATCAACAGTGCACGCAACCGGGCGCCTGGCACGTCGGCCAAGGCGCCGTCGTCCGTGCGAACCTCGAATGGTCCGAGCATCCCGATCTGCACGAGCGGATTCTCCCACGCCGGCTCGCTCCTGCCAGACATGCGGCCAGTTTCCAGTGCCGCCTTCAACGGCTGCTTTGCGGCGCCGGCGAGCTGACGTCAGGGATGCAGAATTCCAGCTCGACGGGATAGGGTGCACGGCATGTTCGCCTAATCTCGAGCGGCCCCATCGTGCCGCACCTGTCCGACTGCTCGGTCACACCGTGCTCGCGGTGGTGGCCCCAGTTCGTGACGGAGATGGCTGGTTCAAGCCTGTTGGCGAATCCGCCACGGCTCTACGCATCGCTGTGATGCTCTGACGCGAACAGGTCGGGGCTGACAGCGATCTCACACCCGGCAAGGCTCACTTCGATTCCGCGCCCGCAAGCTGACGGCTCAGCCTTCTGGGGTCTCCCTCACACCCCGCCAGCTGACCCCTGCACCTCTCGCGGCACTCGCGTACGAACGTGGGCTCCGAACGTCACAAGAGATGAAGCGGTGAGAATCGGCAGTGCTCAGACTGATCAGATATGCGTACGCCGGCGGCTACTCTGTGGTGGCAGTAGTAAGTTGCGCAGCTGTTGCGGCGTGCTTGGCTATGCTCCTGGCACTCCAGATCGGCAACGTTGTCGGTGCGGCACCACAGGTCGCCGAGGCTCAGAGCGGGGGATCAGCGGGCACATTCTTTGCCCAGGCTGCTGTCTTGGTAGCCGTATTCGCCCTTGACAGTGTGCAACCTACTTTGCTGCACCTAGCCACGCGTCGGACCGTCCTCAACCTAGAATGCAGGACCAGTGACCGAATTGTCCAGCCGCTCCTCGGACCACCTCGTGTCTCCCACCTGGAGGACCCGAGCGTTCAGGACTACGTCCAGCGAGCCAGGGGAATAGGTAGCTTCGGCATACGCACCGGCATCGAAGCCATTGGCCCACGGATCAGATCGCGACTCACCGCCCTGGGCGCAGCGGTGATAATCGGGTGGACCTTTTCTGTATGGGTGGCATCAGCGCTCCTCGCAACCACCTGGTTCCTCGAGTGGCACACCGCGCGACTGCTGATAGCGGAGTCCGATCAGCTGGCTGACCAGACCGAGGGGAAGCGTCGGTGCGGGTACATCTTCGACCTGGCCATGGATCGTGGCGCCAAGGAGATCCGCATATTCGGCCTGGCTGACTGGTTCAGGGACCGCCACCTGTGGCTGTGGAGCGAGGCCATGGCGCCACTTTACCGAGAACGGATGCGCGCCGCCGTGGCCACCCTCGCGGTGTACGGAGTGCACCTCGGGATGATGATCGCTGCCGTCGTCCTGGTCACCCGGGCGATAGAGCAAGGCAGCCTTGGGCTTGCCGAACTGACGACCGTGGTGGTGGCGATCGTCCAGCTCGGAATGTCGGCCGACCCTGCGGCTGCGTGCGGGGTGCGTCGCGGTCTGGAAGCTTATGAGGCGATGCTGGAGATTCCCAGGATGGTGTCGCGGAAGATGGTGCACGGATTGGAAGTCGCGCCACAGGACAGTCCAGACGCACAAGCCTCGGATTCACTGG
The DNA here is from genome assembly GCF_040120725.1 of Actinopolymorpha sp. B9G3. Classification (NCBI taxonomy): domain Bacteria; kingdom Bacillati; phylum Actinomycetota; class Actinomycetes; order Propionibacteriales; family Actinopolymorphaceae; genus Actinopolymorpha; species Actinopolymorpha sp. B9G3. The sequence continues at coordinate 80,943 of NZ_JBEEAB010000010.1, forward strand.
TTAGCTTCACCAACGTTACCTTCAAGTATCCTGGTTCGGAAAACAAGGTACTCAATGGCCTGGACCTTGACATCAGACCTGGCGAACGCCTCGCACTGGTGGGAGTCAATGGTGTGGGCAAGACAACTTTAGTCAAACTTCTGCATGGACTCTACATTCCTGCATCCGGACGGATAACCCTAGGTGGGCACGACCTGAGCGAAATGAATGACGACGCGCTGGTGTCGTGGCAGCGGGGCATTGTGCCAGTCCCGCAGGAATTCGCCAGGCTCCCGCTGTCTGTTGTCGAGAACGTGGCGTTCAACTCGTGCGAACTTGGTACGCATGAGCTTGAAACTCTTCGAGGCGCTCTCGCAAAGGCTGGTGCTGGCAGCTTCGTCGAGCGCCTTTCCCGAGGTGGAAATACCCTACTCGACAAGGCATTTGAAGGTGGTGCCGACTTGTCTGGGGGCGAGTGGCAACGACTCGCCCTTGCTCGAGCTCTGTACGCTCTCTCGTCTGGAGTACGTCTGCTTGTACTCGACGAGCCCGCAGCCGCGCTAGATGTTCGGGCAGAGGCAGATCTGGTTGACCGATACCTTGAACTGACCAGGGGCGTCACTTCGTTGACCATCTCACACCGGTTCTCGGTCGTTCGAGGGGCGGATCGGATCTGCGTCATGGAGAGTGGCCGCATTGTCGAGTCTGGTGCTCATACGGAACTCATGACCAATGACGGGACGTACGCGCGAATGTTCCGGCTACAGTCCGACCGCTACCTCGAGGGAGCACAGTAGATGCTTGAATTGAGCCGGTCGTTGCTCGCGCTGCTGGCCCTCACCTTCAGGGCAGCGCCAGTCTTGGCGGCAGTGGAGTTCCTTTCGGTCTGCGCAGTCGCGGTAGCTGTTCCGCTTCAAACGTACGGACTTGCACGCCTGGTCGATGGACTAGCTGGCGGCAGGGGGAGCGGACAGGGGGTCCTGCTACTTGCGGCCGGTGTACTGGTGACCTTCGTGGGCAGAATTGCGTCGAGCGCTGTGGAGGCATCCCTGGAGGATCGGGTTGAAGTTGCGCTGACAAGTGAGCTCTTGAGCGTAACTACGTCCATCCCTGGGTTGAGCCACCATGAGCGTCCGGAGGTCGCGGATCGTATCGCCACGGTGCGAGAGGAGTCCCGCGATCTCAAGTATGGTCCAACTATGTTCGGCTCCGCGCTTGCCGTCGGCATGGGGACGGCAACCGTACTAGTCGTGCTCCTCACCATCCACCCGGTCCTGGTCGCACTCCCCGTCGTTGGTCTGGCCAGGGTCTGGGCTGCCGGGCGGGCCGGCAACCGGCTCCAGCGCTCCAACCGCTCGACAGCGCAGCATCATCGAATGATCGAACTAGTTACTGACTTTGCTGTGTCGGCGCGGCATGCGATGGAGGTGAGGGCGTTCGGGCTGCGGAGTTTCCTGCTCGACCGGCTTGGCCACCTGTACGACTTGCGTGATCAACCACGGTGGGCGGCAGAGAAGGACGCGGCTCGCACCGAGATCGCGGGGCGACTAGTTTTCTGCCTCGGATACGGTGCTGCGATCTGTTTCGTTGCCTGGCAGGTGCGTGCTGGGTCCATGGGCGCGGGAGACATTGCCTTGGTAGTTCTGCTTGTGCCCCAGGTCGACAGCGCCGCGTCCGGGTTGGCGAGCTCATCTCGGGTGATCTCGTGGATCTTGGAGATTGTCGCTAATCTTCGTTGGCTTCGACTATATGCGGAGAGTGAGTCTTGGAAGGGGGTTCGTGGCGCTACACCGCTGACGCTCCGGGACGGGATTGAGCTGCGTAATGTGACATTCTCGTATCCGGGAACTCCGGGGCCATCACTCAGAGACGTCAACTTGGCAATACCCGCCGGCACCACTGTCGCCTTGGTCGGCGACAACGGCGCGGGGAAGTCAACGATAGTTAAACTCCTGGCCCGATTCTACGACCCGACGGAAGGCTCAGTCCTGATTGACGGGACCGACCTGCGCGAGTACGACCCGGGTTCGTGGCGGAAGGTGATGTCGACTGGTTTCCAGGACTACGCGAGGTTTGAATTCACCGCCCGAGAAGCAGTCGGCCTGGGGGATCTCGCGAATATGGACGATCCTCATGTACTGACGAGCGCGCTGCGGCGAGGCGATGCGGCAACGGTAGTCGAAGGTCTGCCGTCCGGCCTCGACACCCAGCTTGGTACCAGGTTCACCGGCGGTGTCGAGCTATCGGGTGGGCAGTGGCAGCGGCTGGCCCTTGCACGATCCTTCATGCGAAGGCAGCCTTTGCTGCTCATGCTTGACGAGCCAACTGCTGCACTAGATCCAGAGTCGGAGTACGCGCTCTTCACAAGAGTCGTTGCCGCGTCTCGACGCACGACCGGGTCCAGCGGGGGCATTACGCTGTTGGTATCGCATCGCTTCTCGACAGTCAGGATGGCCGACATGATTGTGGTCGTCTCTGGTGGACACATAGTCGAGGTGGGTAGTCATGACGATCTCATGGCCCGCACGGGCCAGTACCATGAACTGTTCAACCTACAGGCGAAGGCATACCTTTGATGGTTTGCTCCCGCCAATCAGGTGGCGAGGACGGACGCTTTCGCCACGTCGCGGGCCTGGACCGCAGGCGGCGGCCGCGAACGAGCTCTGCCAGTTGGGCTATTCGCTGCCGCCGGCGCAGGACTGGTCCCAGTCTCTTCGCAGCAACACGCACACCGCCAGCGGAGCGCCGTTCTGTCCTTCAAACTCTTCGCTCCAGAGTTCGCCCGCATACCGCATGCCGATGCGCTCCATCACCGCACGCGAACGTTCGTTGTGACGGACAGTGCACGACACGACGGCCTGCAACCCGAGGACGTCGAACGCAAACGCCAGCCCGGCACGGCCGACCTCAGAGGCGTACCCGCGCCCCCAGAACTCGTGCCGGAGCGCCCACCCGATCTCGAGCCAGTTCGCGTGCGCCAGGAATGGGCGCCGACTCTCGTGCGCGACGCGCACCCACGGCTCTGCCGGAAGGTATGCGTAGATCCGACCCCAGTCCTCGTCAACCGGCGTGCGCGACAGTCCGCCCCGACCGACTACCTCGCCGCTCACCCGGTCGTACGCCATCCACTTGTGGACGCCTTGCAAGCGCCACGACTCGCCCATGGACTTCGCCTGATGATCCATCTCCGCAAGGCTCGGCTTCTCGTTGCCGTACCAGGGGCGCACCTCGTCGTCGCTGTGGACAAGCCACAGGTCCTCGGCATTGGCGGTGCCCACCGGTTCAAGCCGCAGGCGCCTCGTGAACCGGGACCCACCATCGTCGGCCAGTATCAAGTCCTCCACGCCGCCCGGCGTCGCTCGATCGTCCTCACCCATGTCGCTGGACGTTAGCGACAGCGCACAGCACACTCAACACCTTTGCCGGCCGGGGGACAGGTTGGCTGACGGGCCGACACGTGAAGCTCCGAGCGTTTACGCAGCGAGGATCTGTGCTGCTGCGTCGGTGAGTGCCCTCGCATCGTCGACTGATCGCAGAAAGCCCTGCCTTCGCCGGTATGCGACGATCGCCCCGAATGGCGCATTGCGCCGACGAAGCGGGAACGCAAACACTGCGTGGACGCCAAGGGCGAGCGCCGCCATTGCATAGCCGGGCCAACGAGCTTGGACTTGTGGCGTAGCGAGATCAGGCACGAGGACCGGTGTGTTCCGAAGTACGGCATGCACACCAGGGCCCTCGGCGCGCTGTGTTCTCAACTCATTGAGCGCTTCGCTGATGCTGTCGCAGCACCACAACATATGCCACATGAGTAACCCATCCTCGATGTCGATGCGACTGGCACAGATGCCGTCGACGTCAAGGATGCGGGCGCAGTCGTCTGGCGACACCACGCCGAGCGAGTTGGCTGGGCATTCGTCCAGTTGGCGAAGAAGAGTGGCCATTGGTGGACTAGGCATTTTTAGCCCCAGGCCCGCAAGGTGAACATATCGGAAAGCCTCTTCTGTGATCGACTTCAATGTCGCCGACCAGACTTCCCGGCACGCCAATGCGACCTTACTGCGACTGTCCGCAGCGTGTCTAGGATGACGGCCGCGCCGGTCCCGTACATCTCGCAGGTCAGGCAGGTCGGAGTCTCGAAGCCCGCTGCGGTGGGTCTGGTCGTACTGCCTGAGTAGCGCGCGGGCGCCAACGCCGAGCATTTCCTCACCCAACAGGCAAGGGGCGATCGACCGTCCTGGCTGACCGCGGAACTCGGAGTCGCTCGAGAGGCGCGGGCCCTGGATGTGTACCGGGGACTTGGCGCCGGGCTGGCGAACCGGCGGGCGAGTCTTGCCGTACTCGGTGGGAGTCCGGTCCCGGCTGTGCCGGACCACGCATAGCCACTCGGAGCGGCCGGTTGGAGGAAGTCATGACGCTCTCACGGTTTCGTCGACGGCCACTTGCCAGGCTCGCGGTCATGGTGATCGGGCTGTCGGCTGCTGTTCTGGCCGTTGCAGTCCCGGCGGTGGCCATTCCGCCTGGCGGTCCTGGCGACCCTGACAGTCCCGGGACGCCTGGTGTGCAGTGCTTGGAGAGGACCCGGGCGAGGAGCAGTTCGGTCGACCAGCGCACGACCTTCGGGGTTGAGACGGTGCGGTACTCATGGAACATCGAGCCGGGCTGTGGTGGACTGACGTTCTCGGTGAGCGGGCAGCCAGTTGGGCCGAAGGGGAGCATGCAGGTCAGCGTCCCGACCAGCAGATACCTGTCTGTCCGCGGCTCGCTACCAGGCACCGGATCCGGCGAGTGGGGCAGGCAGTTCGTCCTCGCCGGCCGGATCGTCATCTACACCGAGTCGAGCAACGGGGAGCTGATCGCGCACCCCGGCGCCTCGTCAGGGAACACGTCGCACGACGCGATGGTGAAGGAGGTCGCCGAGAGCGTCAAGCCGCAACATGTGAGTGGGTTCGAGGGCAAGGTGTTGGAGATTCACCGGATCCCTTCGGACCGGCAGGTGACTGATCTGCCGCCCTGGGACCATCTCGACCCTGACGAGAAGACCGACAGTCCGAGTGACGGTGACCGGACCTGGGGTGACCTCCGCGGCCTCAGCCACAGTCGCAGCGGCCGTACAGGTATCGCGATCGCGGTCGGCCAGGAGCGAACTGTCTACACGGTGACTCACGAGCTTGGCCACGTCGTGCTCTCGCTCGGAGCGCCGGAGCTCATGGAGGAGGTCGACCAACTCCGAGCAGCACAGGTCTTCGCACTCATCTTCGGTGGCGACACCGAGCCCGTCGGCTGCGATGACACGTACGCGCTCTCCACCGTCGATGAGTACTGGGCCGAGGGCACCGCGGCGCTCTTCGACACCAGGGAGGCGTGCGCCCCGCCGCCTGTCTTCAGCACGGAGTACACACCGTCGTTCCTGAGGACGGAGAACGTGCAGCTGTACGACCTGCTCCGGCGCGTCTACAACGCCGGCTGAGGCTGCGTCCCCGGCGGCGAGCTCTCCTCTCCTGCGAGAAAGGATTGGGCGGCGGGTACGAATCGACGCCTGGTGTGAACGCGCAGCAGGAGTGGTCCTTTCGCCTGGCCCGGCGCTCATGAGTCGCTTCCGCTACCCATCGACCCTCCGTGTTTCGGGCATCCAGATCACCGCACTCCGGTCAACCGGTGAAGGGCTCGAGGGAGAAGCGGCCCCACGCCACGAAGCCGGCCAGGGCCAGAGGGGCCAGGTTCCCCACCACGAACTTGGCCTCGTGACGCCGGATGCGTCCATGGACGTCGAGCCTGCGGTCGCAACGCGCCTGCGGGGGACTGCGGAAAGCGAATCCAGGAGTCTGGCATCCTCTCCAGAGGATGAAGGTGGCGGCAGTGTTCGCCAGGTTGGATCCGCCCTTTATCTCCCCATGGCAGAGTGCGCCCACGCCGTAGTCGAGGTGGCTACCGAGCTTGTGTCGCAGCTTTCGATACCCGCCGAGGCCACGGGATTTCCGCCCGTCCCCTTCTTCAATGAAGTGACCTGGACTCGCTATCCCGAGGGCGAGGGTCACATCACCGCCCATCGTGATCCTTCCGGGGTTGGCGGGGTGATCGCGGTGTTCACGTTGGAGGGCGGCGCTTCAACGTCGGTGGTGCCGGCGCGCCGTACTTCACGTAGTTCGGCGGCCTGGGACGGACGGCAAGGACGTCACGCGCCTGGCCTGCGCCGTGATCCAGAAGTGACCAAAAACTTGTCAGATAAGGCGTCGTGCGAAGCCGGTCTCTACCTGCGTAGCCTCCACGAGATGGATGACATTGCTGCGGCGCGGTCCGCTCTCGAGGCGTGGAGCGAAGCCGGGTTGGCTGTGATCTAGGTCATATACGGCGTGCGGAGGACGCGTCCGGTGTGCTGACATCAGGCGTCCGCCGCCGCGGGGCCATCGCTGTTCACGAAGCTCTCGGAGCTGTCCTTAGGGGGTTGTCTTTTCCGTGCCTGTGTTTGGTCCTGGTCGTCGACGCCGTGTCCCGAACCGGTATCTGCTGCATGCTCGCTTGCTGTGGCACGCAGCGCCCGGCATGGCGGCCGCCTGTGTGGCGCTCGCCGTGATGCAGGCGTGTGCGATCACGGTGGCAATGGTCGCGTCGGGCCAGTTGGTCGAGTCGGTCAGCGCAGCCGTTCGGGCGGGGATGGATTCAGCCGCGGCGGGCGAGTCGTGGGTGTGGCTGGTGGTCACGGTGGTGGTGTGGGTGGCGGCGCCAGTCGCAGGGGCGGTGTCTCGTGGCGTCGAGGAAGTCACTTCGGCGCGATATCTGGCCGCGTACTACGACCTCGTTGCCGACACGGGCGTGCGTCCGCATTCGGTGGCGCATCTGGAGGACCCAACGGGTGCGCAGCAGATGGAGTCGGCAGTCGATGCGTCGCGGGACTGGTTGTTCCTGAGCGGGATCGGCGGCACGTGGGGTGCACTGTCGAACAGGTTGAACGGTGTCGGCGCACTGATCGTCGTCTCCATGTGGCAGTGGTGGGTCGGCCCGGTCCTGGTGGGGTGCTGGCTCCTGCTGTCACGTGCGGTGGCGCGTTGGCGCAGTGCGGTCTTCGACGACATGATCGGCGAGACCGGTCTAGGGCGGCGGCGCGCGTCGTACCTGCAAGGTGTCCTGGGTGGTCGTGCCGCGGCGAAGGAGATCCGGCTGTTCGGGCTGGGCGGGTGGCTGCTCGACGGTTTTGTGGCCGTCTGTCGCGAGACGATGGCCATCGTGTCGTCGCGGCGCCTTCGCGGGGTCGGCGGCACGCTGCCGCCCCTGGTGGTGCTGTTGGTGGTGAACACGGGAGCGTTCGCGGTCTTGGCCGCCGACGCCGCCGCAGGCCAGATCTCGACCGGTGTGGTTGTCGCGGCAGTGCAAGGGATCTTGGGTTTGGCTGCGTTCGGGTCGCAGGGGGATGCGGAGACCGGGCTGGGACGCACCGCATCGTCGGTGGCTGCGGTCGCGGCATTTCGGGCGCGACTTGGCCTGCCGTTCCTGCCGGCTCCGGTGCGGGAGGAGTCCCGTGGGGCGGCGGCAGGCGTGGGCTCGGCGGGCGTGGGCTCGGCGGGCGTGGGCTCGGCGGGCGTGGGCTCGGCGGGCGTCGTCGAGTTGCGGGATGTCACGTTCGGCTACCCCGGTGTAGACGGGCCGGTACTCGCGCACCTCGATCTCACGATTCCGGCCGGGCAGTCGGTCGCTGTGGTCGGGGTCAACGGCGTGGGGAAGTCGACGATCGTCAAGCTCCTGTGCGGTCTGTGGAGTCCGCAGGGCGGGGAGGTCCGCATCGATGGGTTGGACCCGAGTGTCGACCCACAGGCGCGGCGCAGGATCTCGGTGATCTTCCAGGAGTTCGTACGCTTCGGCCTCTCGGCCCGGGCGAATGTCGAGGCGGGCGCGGGCTGGAGCCGGGTGGACGATCTCGATCGGCTCGCGGTCGATGCCGGCGCCGATCCCGTGGTCGCGGGCCTGGACGACGGGTGGGACACGGTGCTCTCGGCGGAGTTCACCGGAGGTACCGACCTGTCCGGGGGCCAGTGGCAGCGGATCGCACTTGCCCGGGCACTGGCCGCTGTCCGGGCAGGTGCGGGAATTCTTGTGCTGGACGAGCCGACCGCGGCGCTCGACGTACGTGCAGAGGTCGCGCTGTTCGAGTCCTTGCTACGGCTGCGGTCGGGGCTGACGACGATCCTGATCAGTCACCGGCTGTCCAGCGTTCGGCATGCCGAACGGATTGTCGTGGTCGGACCTTCAGACGCCGGCGGCGCTCGGGTGGTCGAGGACGGTACCCATGATGACCTTGTTGCTGCTCGAGGAGACTACGCCCGGCTCTTCGAGCTGCAGGCTTCCCGGTTCGCCGCTGCCAGGGGTGTCGCATGAGCCGTGTGGTGGATGCGGTTCGGAGCTTCTGGCGCGCCATGCACGTGCTGGTCACCTCGTCGATTCGGGTCGCGCCATGGCAGGCGGTGCTCTGCCTGGCCGAGACCAGTGGCGTGATCCTTCAACTGCTGCAGCCGCTGTGCCTGGCCTGGTTCGTTGCCGGCGCGGTCGCACACGACACGTCGCTGATGGCGCTCGCCGCCGGTGCGTTCGTGGCGCAGATCGCCGTCGGTCGGGCGCTGATCTGGTTGGGGATGAACGCCCGTGCCGGCCAGCTGGAGCGGGTGAGCTACGCCTTCGATGCGCGTATTGCCGAGATCACCGCATCGGTTCCGACCATCGAACACCTCGACGACCCGCACTATCTCGACCAGCTGCAGATCATGCGAGAGGAGCGGGGATCCCTCGGGCTTGCGGTCAACACACTGCTGAACAGCCTCAGCGGAATGGCCGGCGTCGTCGGCGTCATCGCGCTCGCCGCGACCGCTGACTGGCGAATGCTGCTGGTCGCCGTGGCCGGTGTTCCTGGCGTCCTCGTGGGTCCACTGCTTGCTCGTTGGCAGGGCCGGGCCGAGGCGGCCGGAGCCGAACGGGGTCGGCTGGCCGCGCATCTGATGCAGGTGGGTGGTTCGCCCGCCGGTGCCGGTGAGATTCGGGTCTTCGGGCTGGCCGACCCACTGCGTAGCCGGCTCGCCGCCGCCACCCGTGCCTGGTGGGCGCCGAAGGTGGGACTCGCGGTGAGAGAGTCTGCGGTCAACATCGCGGTGCAGGTGATCTTCTACGGTGCCGCAGGTGCAGTCCTGGCGTTTCTGGTCCGCGACGCCATCGCCGGTCCGGTCAGCGTGGCCGAACTCACCCTGGCCCTGCTGCTGGTCGGCCGGCTGCAGGGCGTGAGCGGCAGTCTGCGCGGCATCATCCACGACGTTGCCGCGATGACCCGTACCGCTGGTCGTTTCCTCTGGCTCGTCGACGAAACCGCGCGGATCCGGGCGGCGCACGCCGGCTGGGACACACCCCCAGCGACGCTCAGGGATGAACTCGTACTGGATCGAGTCACCTACCGGTATCCCAGGCACGAGCGCCCGGCGCTCGAGGATGTCTCGCTCACCCTGCCCGCGGGCCGTGTCATCGCATTGGTAGGCGAGAACGGCGCCGGCAAGACCACGCTGGTCAATCTGATCACCGGCATGCTCACACCAACCAGCGGAGCCATCCGGATCGACGGCGTGGACCTTGCCAGTCTCGACCCGGCTGGGTGGCGGTCACGGCTCGCCGGGGCGTTCCAAGACCACGTACGGTTCGAGTTCCACCTCCGCGAGACCGTCGGGATCGGCGACCTACCCGCACGCGACGACGAATCCGCGGTACGTCGCGCGATCCAGGCGGGTGCGGCCGAAGCCGTTCTGACCTCGATCCCACGCGACCTCGATACCCAACTCGGCGTCACCTGGCCCGGAGGGGTCGACCTGTCAGGTGGCCAGTGGCAGCGACTCGCCATCGCCCGCGGCATGATGCGCGGTACCCCTCTCATCCGCATCCTCGACGAACCCACCGCCGCACTGGACGCCGCCACCGAACACGAGCTTTTCGACCGCTACACCCAAGCCGCAAAAGCGGGGCGGGACGCAGGCACCATCACCATCCTCGTGACCCACCGCTTCTCCACCGTCGCCGCCGCCGATCACGTCGTCGTCCTCGATCGCGGACGCGTCATCGAGCAAGGAACCCACACCGAACTCATCACCCGCGGCGGCCACTACAGCGAGCTCTACGAGCTGCAAGCCCGCGGGTACCGCTGAAGCTGTCGGCGGAGATCCCGTTCGAACGCGCTCCGCCGGATTCACGCACGGACGTACGAACGCCGCTGGCCGTACGGCTACGTGGTGTGGTGCCCGCCGTTCTTGGAGCTCCCGCCTGGCGTTCTCTTGACCTTGGCCGGCGCCGATCAACTCCTCCCAACCGGGGGACAGGTTGACGCCATTCCGGGTGGCGGCGGCCTCCGCCGGTGCGGTAGTGGAGGTAGAGCGACGTCACTCGGCGGTCTGCTTGGGCGTGATGGGCGGTGACAGCGCGGCGAGCAGGTCGTGGTGGATCCGGCCGTTGGAGTACAGCCCACCCCGCTGGTCCGGCGTGATCCCGCCGCGGTGGTCGGTGAACGAGCCACCGGCCTCGTGGACGAGCAGGATCCAGGGTGCGTGGTCCCAGGGATGGCAGCACTCCACGAAATATGCGTCGAGCTCGCCGCGGATGAGTTCGACAAGGGGTAGTGGCGTCTGGGCCGGTTGCCGGGTTCGGGCCGGTAGCCGGTGGGCGAGTGGCAACGGGTGAGCGGCGACGAGCGCGTCTTCGATCGCTGCCGTCTTCGAGACCCGCAGCCGACGGTCGGGCCCGCCGGTCACGCGTTCGTACGCCCCGGTGCCGGTCTCCGCCCACCAGCGGACGTCCAACGCCGGCGCGTCGACGATGGCCACGATGATCTCGCCGCCGCTGTCGAGGGCGATCTGGATCCGCCAGTGCGAGTCACCGCGGGCGAACGCGCCGGTTCCGTCGATCGGGTCGAGGATCCAGGTCCGGTCGCCGGTTCCATCGCCGCCGAACTCCTCGCCCAGCACTCCGTCGTCGGGTCGCAGTTCGGCGAGCGCGTCCCGGAGGAGCCGCTCCACCGCTCGGTCCGCCTCGGTGACCGGGCTCGCGTCCTCCTTGGTCTGCGTGGTGACGCCTCGCTCGAAGTAGTGCCGCGCGACCACCGCCGCGCGGTCGGCAAGCGCGTGTGCCAGCTCGAGGTCGGACGATGCGCGGGTGACCGGTGCCGTGGCGGGCGGGTGGTTGGCGCGCGTGGACCGGGTGTTCGTGGCCTCGCGAGCCGCGGCCACCAGCGTCGGCCCAAACCACTGCTCGCGCTCGAGGCGTTCGGTGAGCATCGTCACCTGCGGCGCGATGTCGGCGCCGTTGGCCCAGCGCGCGCAGAGATGGTTGCCGAGGTTGCTCAGGTGGAACGCACTGCGCAGATCCGCGAGCAGGTCGAGGTCACCGACATCGGTGCCTGCGACGTCGAGGTAGCCGCGTACGAAGGTGGCTGCCCGGGCCACCGTCGGCCGCGCCAGCGACGCGGCGATCGCGATGTCGGCCAACCGCAGGTCCAGGTGCGCGAAGTCCCAGTCGACGACCGCGCCGACACCGCCGTCGTGCATCAGCACCTGGCCCGGAGCGAAGTCGCCGTGGGCAACGACCCGCGGGAACGAATCGATCGACGCCGCGCTCAGGCGTCCGTGCACGTCCTCAGCCATCCGCCGCAGCCATGCCCCCGCCGCACCGAACGCCCGCTCGAAGTCCGGCAGAACCTCCGCCATCGTCCGGCCGCCGCCGGGGCGCGGCACCGTGAGGAACTCGTCGAGCCGGCCCCAGCCCGGTCGTTGCCCGAGCCGAACCGCCGGCTTCGCGGTGCGCTCGTGGAGCTCGGCGAGCAGCCGACCGTAGCTGGCCGGATCCTCGACCGGGACGGCCGGGTGTGCGCCGTCGACCCAGCTGAACGCCACCCAGACCGAGCCGTCCACCAGCGTCGGTCCCGCGAGGACAGCCGCGACCGGCGCGCCCACCTCGGCGAGGGTCCCCAAGAGATCGCACTCGTAGGCGACCTCGGGCAGGAGCCGAAAGGGCGGCGACTGGCGCAGGGCGACCGGCGCGCCGTCCCGGTAGGCCCGCCAGACCTTGCTGACCCGGCCGCCGACGATCGGCTCGGCGTCCGGGCCGTCCAGCCCGAGCGCGGACACCACGTCGGCGGCGATCGATGCTGAGATCGCGAGCCACCTCCTCGACGGACCCGCCCACCCGAGCGGGTCCCACGATCGAACCTAGCGCCGCGGCGCCGGTCAGGATGCCGATGTCCGCACCGTAGAAGGCCAACGCCGGCCGCTCGCCGCCGTCCGCCCGCTCGTCCGGAGCGCCCGGGCTGCTGGCCGGCAGCAACCCGTGTCTCTCCCTGGGCTCCAGCTATCTCTGTTCGGCCCTGGTGGTGGTCAGGAAGTCCAAGAGTTCGCGGTAGAGGATCGAGCGGGTGCCGGTGAGCATCGCGACGTGCCCGCCGGGGCATTCGGCTACCCGTGGTGGTCGACGCAGCCGGTCGATGAGCGCGAGGCTGGCAGGTGGCGGCACGATGTGGTCGGCCCCGGCGACGGCGAGCATGATGGGCACGTTGAGGCTTTCCAGGCGTGCTGGTCGGCCGTCCACGGCCCAGCGGCCGTCGAGGAGGGCGTTGCTGCGGGCGTAGTCGACGAGGTCGAACAGCAACGCGCCGGGAATAGGCGTCTGCTCCCAGACCCACCGGGACAGTGGGCCGGCCGTCGCTCGCCAGGTCAGATCCCGTCGCCGGCGCCAGGTCTGGCGGGCCGCGCGCAGTGCGATGGGGCGGAGCCAGTGGAAGCTCTCCCGGATGAGCGGGGCGGGCAGGAGACCATTCCCATCGAGGGCGAGAGCGGGCGCCAGGCGTGGTGAGCGGAGGAACCCGCCCAGGCGGCCCGCGGCCGCCGTGTCGATGAATGGGGCAATCGCGGTGAGGGACGCCAGCCCGGCATCGCCGAGCGCCGCGTGCGCAGCCAGAGCCAGCGTGCCGCCCAGGCAGTAGCCGACCAGATGCACCTCCGGCTGGCCGCTGTGCTCGCGGACTGCCTGCTCGGCCAGCATTAGCGTGGCGACGTAGGCGTCGAACCCGCAGCCTTCCTCGGCGGGTCCTGGGACTCCCCAGTCGAGCAGGTACACGTCATGGCCCGCGCCCCGGAGCGCGGCGATCAGGCTGTGACCCGGCGCCAGGTCGAGCACCCAGGAGCGGGTGACCAGCGAATGCACCACGAGGACAGGTGGGCCGGGTGCACGATGTTCGCTCATGTAGCGCCGGAGCACTGCCGGACCGGACCGCCACACCACCGAGGAAGGAGTGGCCGGCACACTCGCACGGGATAGCCCAGCGGCAATTTCGACGACATGAGGCCAGGCCGCCAGCGCTGCCAGCAGGCGCGCACAACCCGCCCGAAACCACCGACCAACGCGGGCGATCCGGTTGGCTCGCAGCAGACCCCGGTCTGTTGAGGTGAGATGCCGCCAAGAGACCCCCGACAAGGCGACCAGACTCGCCGCGACGAGCATCGCCGCAACGGCGACCACTACCCAGCGCATGGGACATCACCCCTCCCGACCATGGATGTTCCTCCTGCGGGCATCAGGCTAATGCCGCGGCACAGGTATGGCCGCATTGACTTGACAATGGAAATCGTTGTCGTAAAGGTGGTTGTCGTGACCGCTGGCCGCGGTCCATAGGTCAGCGGCTGGGCGTCGGTCAGTCCTTGCGTACGCGGCGATGGGGGAGAGGGATACGTGGCAGACCAGCGGCTGGCCCGGCCGGCCAGGCCCCTCGAGGATTCGACAGTGGTGCTGGTTGCCGTTGCTGGACTGGCGATTGTGCTCCTGCTGTCCATGGTGGCTGGTGTCGCTCTCGGGCAAGCGACAGTGTCGTTGGGCGACTCGCTCCGCTACGTCGGCGCAGCGTTGATCGGTGGCACGATCCCGGCCGATGACGTGACGGGGTACTCGATTGTCTGGGTCGTGCGTACGCCCCGGGTCCTGCTCGCGGCCATGGTCGGCGCCGGGCTCAGCGTGGTCGGTGTCGTCGTTCAGGCGATGGTCCGCAACGCGCTGGCGGACCCGTTCATTCTCGGTGTGTCGTCGGGTGCTTCGGTCGGCGCGAGCGCGGTCGTGGGTTTCGGCCTGTTCGCGGCGTTGGGGATCTACGCGTTGTCCGCGGCTGCGTTTCTGGGCGCTCTGGCCGCGTCAGGTTTGGTGTACGTGGCGGCCCGCACTCGGTTCGGAGTCAGTCCGCTTCGGCTTGTGCTCACGGGCGTTGCGTTGGCGTACGGCTTTCAGGCCGTGATGAGTGTGATCGTCTTCTTCGCGCCGCAGGGGGAGGCTGCCCGGACCGTACTGTTCTGGCTGCTCGGAAGTCTCGGCGCTGCGACGTGGGGTTCGTTGCCTCTCGCGGCAGGTGCCGTCGTCCTCGCCATCGTCGTGGTGCTTCGTCGGGCAGGGGCACTCGACGTGATGGCGCATGGAGATGAGACCTCCGCGACCCTCGGACTGGATGTCGCGGCACTGCGCCGGTTTCTCTTTCTCCTGACTGCGGTGGTCACGGGCGCTCTCGTGGCGGTGAGTGGCGCTGTCGGCTTTATCGGGTTGGTCGTTCCGCATCTGGTACGACTCGTCGTCGGGCCGAGCCACGGCAAGGTTCTCGTGATCGCGCCGTGGGTGGGGGCGATCTTCCTGGTGTGGGTGGACCTGGTGGCGCGTACTCTCGTGCCCCCACGAGAGTTGCCGCTCGGCGTGATTACCGCGCTGGTGGGGGTGCCGGTCTTTGTGGCGTTGATGCGACGTCGCGGCTACCTGTTCGGGGGCCGATGATGCGCCTGGTCCTGGACGCCGTTTCGGTCGAGTTCGCGGGTGTGGCACTGGTTCGGGCGCTCAGCCTCAAGGTGGGCAGCGGCGAGGTGGTCGGCATGGTGGGGCCGAACGGTAGCGGAAAGTCCACCGCGCTGCGGTGTGTGTACCGTGCGCTTCGTCCTACCGCGGGAGTCGTCCGTGTGGACGATGCCGATCTGACCACCCTGGCCCTTCGTGACAGTGCCCGCCGGGTCGCCGCTGTCACTCAGGAGAACCAGTCCGATCTCGATTTCACCGTACGAGAAGTGGTCGCGCTCGGCCGGTTCCCTCATCACGAGGGCAATCGAGGACTGAACGTACGGGAACGTCAGCTGTGTGAGAAGGCGATGCGGCGGACTGACGTGGCGCACTTGGCAGATCGAAGCGTGCTGACCCTCTCAGGTGGTGAACGCCAGCGCGTTCTGATCGCCCGTGCGTTGGCGCAGGAGCCGGAGCTGCTGATGCTGGACGAGCCGACGAACCATCTCGACCTGAGACACCAGGTCGAGCTGTTGGCGTTCCTGCGCCGTTGTGGTCTCACTGTCCTGATCGCCTTGCACGATCTCAACCTCGCCGCGGCGACCTGTGACCGCCTTGGTGTGTTGAAGGATGGAGAGCTCGTGGCGAGTGGAGCCCCCGATGAGGTGCTCACACCTGATCTGGTGGATCGCGTGTTCGGTGTACGGCCGGTGATCGTTGCACATCCGCAGACCGGCGCCCCCCGCCTGCTGTACGACCTCACCTCACGCGACAGCTTTGACATGAACAGCAAAGAAGGGAGCGCTCGATGAAACGTGTCCTGATCCCGTTGCTGGCGGCGACCGCTGGAGTCCTGGCCGGCTGTGGGGCGGAGGTGCAGCCGCGTGGCGACTCAGGCCCGATACCTGTCACGATCGAGAACTGCGGGCGTGAGATCACCTATCCCATGCCGAAACGTGCCGTGGCGTACGACATGAGTGCGACGGAGAAGATGTTCGCGCTGGGCCTGGCCGACCAGATGCGCGGCATCGTACTGCCGAAGACGGCCGAGGAACCTGCCGAGCGTTCGCCGCACAAGGATGACTACGAGCGCGTCGAAATTCTCAGCGATGACGTGCTGAGCCGTGAAGTGGTCGTGGACGTCAAGGCCGACTGGGTGTTGGCGGGCTGGAACTCCGGCTTTTCCGAAGAACGCGGTGTGACGCCCGACCTCCTCGACCAGGTAGGCATCAAGAGCTACATGTACACCGAGACCTGCTTTGACTATGGCGACAACCCAGCACGGGTGCGCCCTCTTCAAGCCCTCTACACCGACCTCGAGCAGATCGGCGAGATCTTCCACATCGAGCGCCGTGCCGAGAGGCTTGTCGCAGACCTGAAGCACCGCGTCGAGGCGCTTCGGAACCGGCAACCAGAAACCGAACGGGCGAGGGTTTTCGTCTACGACTCCGGCACTGACGAGCCCTTCACCTCCGGCAACCAGACCACGCCGCACACCATCGTCACGCTCGCCGGCGGCGACCACATCTTCTCCGATCTCGATCAGCGCTGGACAACAGTGGGCTGGGAAGCGGTCGTGAAGGCGAGGCCCGAGGTGATCGCCGTCGTGGACTACGGAGACCAACCGGTTGAGGACAAGATCGCGTACCTGAAATCGCTGCCCGCGCTGGCCGAAACCCCGGCGGTACGCAACAACCGGTTCTACGTCCTCGACTACGGCCAAGCGGTCACCAGCCCGCGCAGCATCGAGGGTGCCGAAGACTTCGCCAGATATCTCCGATCGATCGGACGATGAATGAAGGCAAACGAGGGTGTTCCGCTCCAGGCGCCCGCACAGACGAGGACTGAGGACATGCAGAACGATGAAGTGAGCACCGGCACCGTTGCCGATCTGTTGACCAGCGCCGTTGCCGGCGAGCTCGGCCCGGCACCGGCGAGCCAGGCGGCTACCAGTGTGTTCTGGCTCCATCACGGCACCAGACTGGCCGGGGGCGACGTCACCTACCTCAACCAGTACGTACTGGTTCGGGTCGGCCGTTCGTTCGGTGCGTGCGCGTTCGAGGCCGGCGAGGTCGAGGTGAGCATCTGCGCCGACGCCTCGGGCCGCCCGGTCGCGTCCCTCCTGGGCGCAGACATGCCGCTGCCGATCCGTGTGGCGGCGTTGGACGCCTATCTCGCCGAGCAACAGCCTCATCGCGAAGCCGCGGCCGCCGGCCTGGCGGAGCGGGTCGAGCTGCCGTACGGGCCGCCGGAGGTTCGGGCCCGAGCCCGCGACGACGCAATCGCGGGCCTCCTCGACGTCGGCGAGGGTGCGCGCGTCGCCCTGATCGGCGTGGTCAACCCGCTGGTTGCCGCGATCCGCAGTCGCGGCGGCGACTGTCTGCCGTGCGATCTCAACCTTCGTACCACCCAGTGGGGTGAGCCGGTCACTGACGACATGAGGAAGGTCCTCGACGTGGCGGACGCGGTGGTCGCCACCGGCATGACCCTGTCCAACGGGACGTTCGACGAGATCCTGCGCCGGTGCCGGGAACGCGAGATTCCTCTTGTGGTGTACGCGCAAACCGGTAGCGCGGTCGTTCGTTGCTTCCTCGGCGCCGGAGTGACGGCCTTGTCTGCCGAGCCGTTCCCGTTCTCGCAGTTCAGCGCGGAGCCGACCCCGCTCTTCCGTTATCGCGCAGGTAACTTCATGGGGGATGCACGGCGATGAGGGGTAGCACCACCGCAGACGACCTCACCACCCGCGAGGCCATACCCAGCGACCTGCGCATGGCCCGCACTTTGTGGCCAGTATTACTGTCGTCTGCTGTCGGCCTCGTGCCGTTCACAGTCTTCAGTACGTTCTTGGTGCCGATCGCCGCCGACGCCGGTACGAGTGCCGCGACGATGGGCAGTTTGCGCGGGCTCGGCGGGATCGCTGCGCTCATCGTCGGCACCGCACTCGCCCCGTTCATCGACCGGATACCGAAGCAGCTCGCCGCCGCGACCGCGCTCGTTCTCCTCGGCCTGTCCTGCGTACTCGGCGCCGTCGGCACTCTGGCCACGTTCGCGGCGTTCTGTCTCCTGATCGGTGCCGCGACCGCGATGCTCAACCCCGCGCTGGGAGCGGCCGCTGCCGACCAGTACGGCACCGGCGCGGCGGCCGGCCGCGCCGCGACGCTGGTCACCGCGACGCAGTCGCTGACCGCCATGCTGGCTGCACCGCTCATCGCGTTGCCAGCGCTGTGGTGGGGGTGGGAGGGCGACCTGCTCGCGGTCGCTTCGGTCGCCGGCCTGCTCGCCGTCGTCCTGCTCAGGCGTCGGACTCACAGGGCGTTACTGGATTCGGAGCCATCGGTTCGGCCGAGCTACCTCGCGTCCTTCCGAGCTCTCGCGGGCACCAGGGGCGCCGTTCCGTTGCTCGCCGTCGGTGGTTTTCGGACGGCGGCATTCAT
Organism: Actinopolymorpha sp. B9G3; assembly: GCF_040120725.1. Taxonomy (NCBI): domain Bacteria; kingdom Bacillati; phylum Actinomycetota; class Actinomycetes; order Propionibacteriales; family Actinopolymorphaceae; genus Actinopolymorpha; species Actinopolymorpha sp. B9G3. Next base: position 99,164 of record NZ_JBEEAB010000010.1, read on the forward strand.
GGGCTACCTCGCCTACCTCGCCGCGTTCTACGACGACCGGTTCGACCTGACACCAAGCGTCTTCGCGCTCGTGTGGACTCTCTCGGGCACCTCCTTCTTCCTGGGAAACCTGCTGACCGGTCGACTGATCAACAGAGCCTCCCGGCTTCCGGTCGAACGGGTGCTGCTGGTGGGAGCCAGCTGTTCGCTGGTCGCAATCCTCGGCTTCTACGCCGCACCAACGCTCCCTCTCGCGCTGGGTTGCACCGCACTGCTCGGGGCCAGCCACGCTGCCGTGGCCGCGTGTGTGGTGAGCCTGCTGGTGCGCCGATGCGACACGGTTCGCGGCGCGGCCCTGAGTGTGAACGCAGCGGGCCAGAGCCTCGGCGTGTTCGTCGGCGCCGCGGTGGGAGGCCTCGGCCTCGGTCTCGGCGGCTATGTCGGCATCGCCATCGGGTTCGGTGCGATCAGCGCGGCCGCCGTGGCGGCAGCCGTGGCTGTGCTCCGCTCCACACCGAGCGCGGGAGCCGAGCCGTGCGGGTGAGCGACCACAGGAGGGCCGGCGACAGCGGCGGCGCCCGCTCGCACAGCCGTTCTCGACGTCCCCACGCGGGCGTGGGAATTTCTGGATGCCACCACGGCGAAGTACTGCAGGGCTTCTTCAGGGACACCGACGGTTCTGCCTGCCGCGGGCTGGTCACTCTGCCCATGGACCGGTACGGCGCCCGCGCGGTGTTCACCCCCAACCCGGCCACCTCCACGGATGAGGTCATCGTCGAGCCGTCGGACCGGACAAAGGCGCGACGCGCCGCGGTCCTCGCGGCGAATGCGTGCGCCCACCTCCAGCACAAGCCGGGAAGCGGTGGACACCTCGAGCTGGACAGCAACGTGCCGATCGGACTCGGGATGGGATCGTCCACCAGCGACGTCATTGCGGCCGTTCGAGCGGTGGCCGCAAGCTGCAACGTGACCTTGCCATCCCTGATGATCGCCCGACTCGCCGTCAACGCCGAGAACGCCACCGACCCGCTGATGCTGGCCGGCCGTCCGCTCCTGTTCGCGCAGCGGGAGGGTCGCGTCCTGGAAGATCTGGGAGGCGCCCTGCCGCCCACAGTCGTCCTCGGATGCGGGACCGGGAACGGCCGTCCCGTGGACACGCTGTCCCTACCGACGATCAAGTACGGTGACGATGATCTCGAGCACTTCGAACGGCTGCGTGCCGCCCTCCGTCGGGCCGTCGCGGACGCCGATGTCAGGCTGCTCGGCCGAGTCTGCACCGAAAGTGCTCGGAGCAACCAGCGTGTGCATGTCAAGGAGGAACTCGGCCTGCTCGAAGATCTCGCCGGCGCGTTCGGCGCAGCCGGTGTCCAGGTAGCCCACAGCGGCAACGTAGCCGGCCTGCTGTTCGATCCCAGGAGCTCCAAGCTGCGGAGCAGGATAGGCCGATGCGCCCGTGAACTGGTGGCGCACGGACTACAGATCACCGGAGTGTTCCGCGCGGGCGGGCACGCCGTCGCGCACCAACCGCACTGAACCACGCGAACGGGTCCGGTCCGCCGACGGGCCGGCCAACCGGAGGGCCCGACGTCGTACCCCCGGTTCGAAGGAACGAAGGAGGCACCACACGCCGCGGGGAGGGCACGGATGTACGGTCATATCGCGGACGCGACAAGTCTTCCCGACCTGATTCGAATCCAGGACAAGCTCGTCTGTGTGCGCTTCGAGACCATGAAGGTGGTCTCTGCACTCGGCGCCGTGCGGTACCTGCTTGACCAGGGACATGTGCGTCGAGGCGACACGCTGGTCGACAGCTCGAGTGGAATATACGCCTACGCCCTTGCACTGGCATGCCACCGTTACGAGATGGGCTGCCACATCGTCGGCTCGACGACGGTCGATCCGGTGCTGAAGGCGCAGCTCGCTGTCCTTGGTGCGACCTTGGAGCAGGTACGGCCGTCGCAGAACCTCAAGCTGGACCAGAGCCTGCGAGTCCAGCGAATCGCCGAGATCCTCAAGGCCAATCCGTCCTACCACTGGATGCGCCAGTATCACGACGACATCCACTACGCGGGCTATCTCGCGGTTGCCGACGTGATCGACGCCTCCCTCCCACCCACCGAGGCCATCGCCATGGTCGGTGGCGTGGGATCCGGTGCATCGACCGGTGCGCTCGCGACCTTCCTCCGCGAGCGGGGGCGGTCGGTCACCCTCGTCGGCATCCAACCGTTCGGCAGCATCACCTTCGGAAGTGAACACATCTCCGATCCGGCGATCATCATTGCCGGCATCGGAAGCTCGATCCCGTTCGGGAACGTCTCACACGCGTTGTACGACACGATCCACTGGGTGTCCTTCGACGCCGCCCGCGCAGGCAGCATCGACCTGCTCCGCCGACACGCCATCTTCGCCGGGCTCTCCACCGGGGCCGCCTACCTGTGCGCGCGATGGGAACAACACTCCGTCGACGGAACTGTCATGTTCATCGCCGCCGACACCGGACACCGCTATGTCGAAACCGTCTTCGCCCGACACCATGATGCACCCGCCCTCGACAGCCTCACCCCGCGCTCTGCAGCAAGCCTGGCAGACCTGGCCCTCCCATGGACCAGGATGAACTGGGCGGGCGCACCGGCGCCCGCCGCGGCGGTCGCCCACAGCCGTGGTGAGAGGGATGGCGAGGACGAGTCCGACGGAGCCGACGCGCCGCCACCGTCTACACCATCGCGTTCGCCTATGCCGGCGCCGACCTCCCGATCATCCTGCTGATCTCGCTCCACGAGCGTCCATTCCTCGCCAGCCTCACGGGTGGTGAACCCGCCGAGGAAGTCGTCCGCACACCGGCTCCTCGACGAGGGGTTCTTGTCCCGACGAGACCGCCCGTTGTGCCTCATGTCCGCTGTGCCGTTATGCGGTCTATTTGACCTCCCTTCTGTCGATAGGGCAACGCCAATTTCTGTCGAACTCAAGTCGGGCTCGGCGCAGCGCGGATAACCTCCTGGCTGAGGACATTCGCTGAGTTCAGCTGCGTCCAGGTGGGCTACGGGGGAAGCCCAGAACGGGAGCAGTCATGGCGTCCAAGAGTCGCGAATCTGATGCGACAACCTGGTCAACAACTCCTCGGGAAGTGAACAGCAAGTCCCGACCTCACTCGTGCAGCTCAGTCTCCCGATAGCAGAACTCTTCCGTTTCGCCGCGCCGGGAAAGGAAAGCCGCATGATGTCTCGGGCCAGACGAAAGCCTCGCTTTTTCGCACACCTCGTCATGTTCATCGCGGTATCGGTGCTCGCCGGGGCCTTGGTGGCCGGGTTGGCGATCCCGTTCGTCGGCGCCGTGGGCCTGACGGCCAAGTCCGTGACCGACTCGTTCCAGGGCATGAGCCGCAACCTCCAAGTGCCGGCGCTGCCTGCACGCAGCCAGCTGCTCGCCTCGGACGGCAAGGTTCTCGCGACCTTCTATGACCAGAACCGGGTCGAGGTGAAACTGGACCAGGTGGCACCGGTGATGCAGCGAGCCCTCCTGGCGATCGAGGACGCGCGGTTCTACGACCACGGTCCGCTCGACATGCAGGGCACGCTGCGGGCGTTCGTCCGTAACCAGCAAGGCGGTGGGGTCTCGCAAGGTGGGTCGAGCATCACCCAGCAGTACGTCAAGCTGGTGCTCTTTGAGAATGCCAAGACTCCAGCCGAGCAAGCCAAGGTCACCGAGGCGTCCTATGCCAGAAAACTCCAGGAGCTGCGCTACGCCGTCGAGCTCGAGAAGACGATGACGAAGGACAAGATTCTGGAAAAGTACTTCAACATTGTCTACTTCGGTGACGGTGCCTACGGAATCCAATCCGCCGCGAAATACTATTTCAGCACCACGGCGTCCAAGCTGACTCTCAGCCAGGCGGCGATGCTGGCCGGTCTTGTCCGCGACCCCAATGGCCTGGACGTCAGGCAGAAGCCGCAGGCTGTCCTGGCCCGACGAAACCTCGTGCTCTCCCGGATGGTGCACGAAGGGTTGATCCCGCCGAAGCAGGCAGCAGCGGCTGCGAAGACCCCGCTCGGGCTGCGGATGACCCCGTTCACTCAGGGCTGCTACTACTCGAAGTACCCGTTCTTCTGTGACTACGTGGCCGCGGTTCTGCTCTCCGACCCGGCGTTGGGCAAGACCCAGGAGGAGCGACAGCGAGCCCTCTACCGCGGTGGCCTGACAATCAAGTCCACCCTCGACATCCGGGCCCAGGAAGCAGCGCAGAAGGCGGTTTCGGAAACTGTCGCTCCGACAGACCTGATACATGGCGCGCTGTCGATGGTCGAACCGCGCACCGGATCGATCAAGGCGATGGCCCAGTCAAAGGGGTACGGCGAGGGCGAGGGTAAGACCTACGTCAACGTCAACGTGCCGCAGAGGCATGGCGGTGGTGTGGGCTTCTCGCCTGGATCGACGTACAAGCCGTTCGTACTCGCCGCAGCCATTCGCCAAGGTATGCCGCTCACCGAAAGACTGCCGTCGCCAGGACGTACGGCAATCAGTCGGCCGGTGGCGAACTGCCCGAACGGCAAGCATGGCTACAACAGCGACTTCTGGTCCATCGGAAACTCCACCAGCGCCGGGGCGACCAGCGACATGATCAGTGGTACGGGTCGCTCGGTCAACACGTACTACGCCAACCTGGAAGCCGAAACCGGCATCTGCGAACCGGCCCAGATCGCCACCAAGCTCGGGGCAGTCCGCGCCGATGGTCTGCCGCTGCTGCAGATCAAGCCGTTCACGATCGGGGTCAACGAGATCGCGCCGCTGTCGATGGCTGAGGCCTACGCCGCCTTCGCCGCTCGCGGCGTGCACTGTCGAGCAGTGCCGTTCACCCAGGTGCTCGACCGCCATGGCAACCCGCTCCCGGTGCGCGGGCCGGACTGCAAGCAGGCTATTCCCAAGGACGTCGCGGACAAGGTCAACTACGTGCTACGTCAGGTCGTCGACGGCACCGACTCCGGCCGGACCGGGCAGAAGATGAGCATGATGTCCGAAGGTCGCCAGGTCGCCGGAAAGACAGGTACGTCCGAGAGCCGCAAGGCCGTCTGGTTCATGGGCTACACCAGCAACCTGGTCGCCGCCGCTGCGGTGGCCGATGCCCACCCAGTACTGCGTTCCCTCATCGGCACCACGATCAACGGTCGGGTCGTTGGCGGCGATCAGGTCTGGGGTGGCACGCTCGCCGGCCCGATGTGGCTGACGGCCATGCGCGGGGCTCTCGAGGGCAAGAAGAGCCCCAACTTCGCCGAGCCCGCTCGGACAGCCGACTGAGAGAGGCCCAGCTGTGATCGTGGTCGCCCAGCGCTATCGTCGTCGAGGGCATCACCGCCGGATCGTTCCGGTAGAGCAGAGGAGCAGTCTTGTCGGCAGACCATCACTTCCCCCGCTACCACCCGCGGCCACCCACCGGATATGTCAACGACCCGAACGGGCCGGTGCGCATCGACGGTCGCTGGCACCTGTACTTCCAGTACACCCACGACACCGCCCACACGGGCTCGGTGGTGTGGGGTCACGCGAGCAGTGCGGATCTGGTGAGCTGGCGCTATCACCGCCCGGCCATGTCGCCGCAGCCCTACGGTGCCGACCGCAATGGTTGCTGGTCGGGCAACACCGTGTTGACCGACGACGGAGTGGTGGCGTTCTACTCCGGAATGCGGCAGGGACACCGCTACCAGTCGGTGCTCTCGGCTCTGTCGACCGACGGCGGGGAGTCGTTCGGGCCGCCCCACCAGGTCGTCGCGGACCCAGAGCCCTCCGAGCAGGTAGAGCAGTTCCGTGACCCCTTCGTGTGGCGGGAAGGCGGTCGCTGGTCCATGCTGGTCGGCGCCGGTGCGGTGCCCGGTGGCCCGTCCGCGCGCCTGTACACCTCCGACGATTTGGAGAAGTGGGCCTACCACGGCTCGTTCGCCACACCGGACGAGCGAACAGGGCTCGGTGACATGTGGGAATGCCCACAGCTGGTGTCGTTCGGCGACCACGAGGCGCTGCTGGTTTCCGCGTACGAGTTCGACAGGAGCGCTGCGAACCGCGTCCTTGCCGTCACCGGCCGTCGGTCGGGGCATGAGTTGATCCCCGAGCGGGTTGGCAAGGTAGATGCCGGACCGGACTTCTACGCCGCCTCGGTGCTGCGCGAGGGCGGCGACGGTCCGATCATGTGGGGCTGGGTCACCGAGAGCCGGGCGGCGGACTGGACCCATGAGGCCGACTGGTCGGGGATGATCTCACTGCCGCGCACCGTCAGCCTGACGCCCGACGGTCGCCTCGCCAGCGCACCTGTCGAAGCGCTCACGGGCCTGCGGCAAGAAGAGATCGGACGATCCGTGCCTGCGCAGTTCGAGGTCGAGCTCGAGCTCAGTGGGCATCGCGGTGAGCCGACGAGAATGTCACTCGGCACCTCCGCCGGCGAACGGCTCGATGTTGTGGTCGACTGGGCGACCGGCCAGGTGAGTATCGACCGGGACCAAGCCAGCCGCGACCCGCGCGCCGAAGGAGGAAGTTACACCTTCGACGAGCCGGAAATCCTGTCCACCAGCACCATGTCGCTGCGCTGGTTCGTCGACGGTTCGGTCGGGGAGCTGTTCACCGGCTCCGGCCGCAGCGCAACTGTTCGGTTCTATCCCACCGAACCCCCACCGTGGACGCTCTCGCTGTCCGGCCTCACCGCGACTGACGAGGTGCACGTGTGGCGCCTGTGGGAGTCCGGTCACGCCGGTCGCAGAACTCGCTCCGAAGGATGCCCATGAGGACTGTGTCGACGTACCGACCGGCGAGCCACTGATGTTCCCTCAGTCGGCCCTCCTCCACGAAGCCGACAGCCTGATAGGCACGAATCGCACGCACATTCTCGGCGTGCGTCCGTAGCCATACCCGGCGGAGGTTCGCCAGTCGGAACGCGTAGTCAAGCAGGACCCGGATTGCGTCTCTGCCGTAACCACGTCCCCAGGAGTCCTTGTCACCAATGGTGATTCCGAGCTCAGCATGCCCGGCCGTTTCGTCGATGTCCTGCAGAAGGCACGTACCGATGAACCTCCCGTCCGCCTCGATGGCGAAGCGGCGCATCGGCTGTTGCTCGACCAACCGTTCGTACCATTTCTCGAGCCGCTCCATCGACGTCGGGGACGGCAAGTCCCCCGCGGCAAGGTCGACCTCGGGGTCGTTGTAGTACGAAAGAAGCACGGGCAGGTCCTCGCGCGTCACACCACGTAAGGTGACCTTCTCTCCAGCAAACATCACACACCCCAGGTCTTGGTCGATCGATTCGTGCACGAGGTCTGAGGCTACCTTCCCGGCTCAGTCCCTTATTTTGCTGTGACTTCAGCCTTGGTGATCGGTTCTCGACGTCGGCAGGTGGGCATGGGTACCGCATCCGAGGGTCGTACGGCTGGGACCGAGCTACGGGCGGCGGGGTGAGCGTCCTGCAAGAAGTTGCCCAGATCGTTCCAGCGCGGCCTCGCCCTGGTCGAGCATCTTCTCGGCGTAGGTGGGGCCGAACCGTTCGGCGACTGCGCCAACGAACATCGCGTTACTGATGGCTCTCGCCCAAGCGTGACCCGCATCTGCCTGCCACGGATCCAGCGGGCAGCCAGCGACGTCCTCCCACGCCCGAAGGTAGGCGGAGAACCCAGCCGAGGACTTGGTGGCGGATAGGGCAACGTCAAGCATGATCGGCCCAACCCGCGCGTTTCCCCAATCGATGAGGCGAGGCGGTCCATCCGAGTCTTCTGCAACGACAACGTTGAGGCCGTACACATCGCCGTGCAGAAGGGTGGCGGGTAGTACGTCCGGACCGGCGTAGATCCGCTCGTCGTAGGACCATCGATGCAGTAGATCCAGGGCACGGTCGTGAAGCGGATGGGGCGCTTTGCGCTGGGCATCGCGAATCCACGACGAGGCGAAGTCCGTCAGAGCCTCGCGACAGAACGCCCCATCGACTCGTCGAAGGTCTGCAGGCAGCGTGCTCGCTGTCTCGAGATGTCGTTGGTGCAACCGCGCCAAGCTCGCGAACACCGTCTCCGGAACTTCCGCATCCCACGGCATCGTCGCGCCCGGATAGAACGGTGTCACGACCCACGGTCCGGACTGATCCGTGCCTGCGTCAATCAGCTCCGGGAAGGCGTCGGCAGCAGGTACAGACGCGATCTCACGCAAGGCGATCACCTCGGCGGAGGATGCACGCTTCGCGACGACGTCGAACTGTTCCCTCCGACCACTCGACCGTACGGCTGTGATCTCCACCCGCTCGACCAGGAGAGAGCCGACGCCACCCGTCAGGGGATGCCGTTGTCCAACCTCGATGACGGCGAGATCGGGTGAGTGCGCCGGAGCCACCGGACGAGGGCCGCCTTCCGGATCGGCACGTTCACGTCGATCGGCGACGTCATGGGTCTTCGGGCCCCTCCAGGCGGTAGGGGACTTCTGCCATCACACTCCACTCCTACAACTGCTTCCCGCCGCAGACTCCGACGGGAAGAAGGCGTGGTCGCATTACCCGAAACCTAACCGCGTATCGGTTCCCGCTGCGAGAGACTTTCGCGTGCCTGCGCCCGGACCGTGGATGTCAGGAGGTGCGCGGCGCCACCAGGCCGGATTCGTAGGCGAGGACGACGAGCTGAGCGCGGTCGCGGGCGTGGAGCTTGACCATGGCCCGGTTGATGTGGGTTTTCGCGGTCAGCGGGGTGATCACCATGCGGGCGGCGATCTGGTCGTTCGACAGGCCCTGCGCGACCAGGGCGACGGCCTCGCGTTCGCGGTTGGTCAGGTCTTCCAGCGCCGTGTCCGTGCCGGCGTTGAGCGGCTGGCTGACGTACCGGGTGATCAGCTTGCGGGTGATCGACGGCGCGAGCAGGGCGTCACCGCGCGCGGCGACGCGTACGGCATGCAGGAAGTCTTCCGGCTGGATGTCCTTGACCAGGAATCCGGCCGCGCCGGCGCGCAGCGCGTTGAAGACGTACTCGTCCAGACCGTAGTTGGTCAGGATGACGACGTGCACCCGCGCCAGGGTCGGGTCCGCGGCGATGCGCCGGGTCGCTTCGATGCCGTCGATGACCGGCATCTGAATGTCGATGAGTGCGATGTCGGGCAGGAGTTGCCTGGCCAGCGCCAGGGCCTCGCTGCCGTCGGCGGCCTCGGCCACCACCTCGATGTCGTCCTCGACGTCAAGGAGCGCGCGGAATCCGCTGCGAATGAGCGGCTGGTCGTCGACCAGCAGGACACGGATCATGGCGTGTGATCCACGGGAAGTTCGGCCTGGACGGTGAAGCCGCCCTCGCTGCGCGGCGCCGCCCGCAGGTGACCTCCGAGGGCGGTGACTCGTTCGCGCATCCCGAGCAGCCCGACGCCGTGCACCGGCGCGGTGTCCGACGTGGCCTTGCCGTCGTCATCGACCCGGATGACCAGGGCGTCGGGACGATAGTCGATTCGGACCGACGCGGTAGCGGCGGCGGCGTGACGGGCGATGTTGGTCAGAGACTCCTGAACGATCCGGTAGGCGGTCCGGTCCACTGCGGCCGGCACGTCGTGACGGCGTCCCTCGATCGTCAGCTTCGCGTCCAGGCCGGTCGTCCGGGCCCGTTGCACCAGCTCCGGGACGTGGTCGAGCCCATGCGGCGGGTTCTTGTCGTCGTCGCGCAGCGCCTCCAGGGTCGCGCGCAGTTCCCGGGCCGCCTCACGACCGGCCTCCCGGATCGCCAGCAGGGCCTCAGGCACCTGTTCCCCCCGCTTGCGGGCCAGGTGGACGGCGACTTCGGCCTGCACCTTGATGACGGAGATCTGGTGGGTGAGCGAATCGTGCAGCTCCCGCGCGATGTGCAGCCGCTCCTCGTTGGCGCGGCGCCGCGCGGTCTCCTCACGGGTGTGCTCGGCCGCATCCGCCCGGCGCTCGGCCTGCCGCAACGCTTCACCCGCCGCACCGGCGGCGATCAGCCAGGCCAGCTCCAGGGCGCTACGGGACTGCGTGAACGCCTCGCCAACGGGCCAGTCGTGGGGAGACGCGAGGATCGCGAGCGGAAGGGTAGCCAGCATGATCACCGAACCCGCCACCGTGACGATGCGGTGTCCCGCCCGTACGGCGGCATACACCGCGAACAGATATGCGACGGCAGGTACGTCGAAACCGACCGCCTGGTAGCCCAAGGCGCACAACCCGGTCACAGCAAGGACGGGGACCGGAGCCCAGCGGCGCGCGGCCAGCGCCAGACCGCCGGTTATCAACAACGCGTAACCCAGCAGGTCGAGATCCGTGGAGGGGTGTTGCCTGGACAGCCCGGCGACCATCAGGGTCGTCGCCACTCCAACGGCGATCACCCAGTCGCTGGCACCGATCCGTCCCCTGCTCACACGTGCACCCTAACCAGATGTTCGGGCGGGCAACTCCTGCGTGCAGATGATCAGCCTCCTACCGCACACGCGGTAGTTTCGCGCCTCCTGCGGCGTCTGCGGCAGCCGGCTACAGCCTTGGCGGCAGTGCGAATTGTCTGCGTCCGCACAACGACCGACGGTGGGTCCAACGGACATGATCAGCGACGTCCAGTCGTAGGAGAGAAGGAGTACCTCATGTCCGTCCGACACCTGCCTGCCGCCGGCGCAGCCGCCCTGCTCGGAGTATTGGGGCTTGCCACACCAGCAGCCGCGAACGTCTTGGTCCAGCCGGCCGCCGCCACTGCTTACACGATGACCGCCGGGCGCTTCTGGTCCTTGGTGGCCGCGCTACTGGGACTGGCCGGCGTGGTCATCGGCGGGCTGGCTCTGGCCCGGTCCGCCGGTCGTATCGGAACCGGGGGGAGGGGCGCCATCCTGGCCCTGACGGCGGGGCTGGCCGGTGCCGTCATCGGCGGGCTGGTTGTGGCCGCCGCCGACGGTGGTCCCGGCACCGGCTACGGAATAGTCGGAGGCTTTGTCGCCCTGGTGGTGGGACTGATCGCCATGGTCCTCGGCGGGCTGGCTCTAGCGCGCTCCCGCCGCACCGCCTGAGCCGCTGACTGGCTGACCGGCGGTGAACTCGAGCGGGTCCCGGCCTGCCCGAAGACCAAGCGTCGCCGCCCAACGGGCAGCTCCTCAAGTCTGGGCTCGGCGGTGTGGAGCCAGGGTGCGATCTATGCGATCGGCGAGCCAGCTGTGTAGCTCGCCGGTCCCGTCGATAGCCCACGTCAGCAGGGCGCCACAGTAGATCGCGTACAGACTGTCAGCGAGCACTTCGCACCGGTCGACCACGACGTCGCCATTCTTCGCGGCCTCTTCCAGCAGGGTGGTGAGTTCCGCCCGTAGAGACCGGCTGAGGTCCGCCGCATGTCTGTGCAGATCCGGGTCGGTGAGGTCCAGTTGCAGGAACGCGAGGTTGTTGGCCACGCCCTCTCGAGTCGTGATCGGACCAGGCAACGAGACGAGCGCTTTGCGTATTGCCTCCAACGGTCCGGGCGTAGCTGCTCGCGCGTCCTCGAAGATGCTGGCGACGCCGGCCGCTTCCCGGGAGGCAAAGGCGACCAGGAGGGAGCGCTTGGAGCCGAACCTCTGGGTCAGGCCCGGCGCGGACAGACCGGCTCGGCGCGCTACCGCCGCGAGAGTCAGCCCCGATGGGCCTACCGCAGTGACCACATCGGCAACAGCATCGAAAATTGCTTCGTCGCTGACGGAGCGTGGACGTCCGGTCATGCCGACCACCTCAGAACCTTTACTTTACGAACGATCGTAAACTATTGTCGGTCGGCATGGCCATACAGCCCGACGCGACATATGCCTCCAACCCCACTGGCAGGCGCTGCATCGTCATCGTCCTGATCTGTGCGGCTCAGGCCATGCTCATCGTGGACGTCGTTGTCGTCAACGTCGCGTTGCCGTCGATCCGGAACGGTCTCGCCATCCCCGATGATCACCTCCAGCTCATCTCCGTCGCTTACACGCTGACCTTCGGCAGCCTACTGATCGCGTTCGGCCGGGCCGGTGATCTGCTCGGTCGCCGCCGGGTGTTCCTCCTCGGCCTCTCGCTGTTCACTCTCGCCTCCCTGTTCACTGGTCTGGCCCAGAACGAATGGCAACTGATCACCGCCCGAGCCGGGCAGGGTGTCGGCGCGGCGATGGTCGCACCGACGGCCCTGGCGCTGTTGACTACTGCCTTCGAAGAGGGAGCCAGGCGAAACCGTGCGCTCGGCTACTGGGCGGCGGTGAGTTCGGCGGGCGCAATCGGCGGGCAGTTACTCGGTGGACTGATGACCGACACTCTCGGCTGGCGATGGATCTTTCTCATCAACGTTCCAGTCGGCGTCGTCACCGTCATCGCCGGCTGCTTCGTTTTCGCCGAGAGCCGCGACGACCGTCGGCCCTCCCTCAACCTACGCGGCGCGGTCCTGCTCGTCCTTTCGCTGGCGTGCGGAATGCTCGCGATCACCCGCTTCGCCGAGGGCGGGCACAAAGATGAGGGAACATTTCTGCTGGTGGCGGCTGCCACCGCCTTGGTGGCGTTCATCATGGTGGAGCGCCGTCACAACACGCCGATCTTCGATCCACGACTCATCCGCAGGGCCAACGTGGTGGCTGCAAACGCGCTTCTTGCCGTGAATGCAGGGATGCTCGGAGGCACTCTGTTCTTTACGACGCTCTATCTGCAGCTGGTTCTCGGTTACTCACCTATGGAGGTGGGGTTCGCGTTTGCCCCCATCACGCTACTTATTCTCATCATTTCGCCACGGGCCGGCGCTCTCATCACCCGATATGGCGCCCGCCTACTCGTGCTGATCGGGTTCTGCCTGCTCGCTGGTGGCATGCTCCTACTCGCCCGAGTCCCGACGAACGGCAGCTACCTTCGAGACGTACTACCGCCGCTGTTTCTTCTCGCCATTGGCAGCGGCCTGTCATATGCCCCCACGTTTGCTGCAGGCACGGCCGGCGTTCCGAACCACGACCAGGGCCTGGCATCCGGACTACTCAACTCCGCACAAGAACTCGGCACAGCAGTTGGTGTCGCGGTCCTTGGCGCACTGGCTGCTGCATCGACCGTCGACACCACCGTGAACTCACTCGCTGCGGGTTACCGCACCGGACTCCTCACCGCCGCAGGTGCTTTGGTCGTCAGCCTTCTGCTCATCCGACAGGTTCCCGGCACGGGCGAATCCAGCTAGTGCTGTGACCGCATAGGTTCGTCAGGTTGGGCGTTGGGGCAGTTGGATGGGCGGTGGCATCCGTTCGACCGCGGGACGTGTGGTGGCTGAGCTTGTGCGGGTGCGCAGACTGACCGACCAGGAGGGCCAGAAACTGCGGCAGATCAAGTGCCTGGGCAGCACCAACTCGGTGCGCTACAAACGGGTGATGATGCTGCTCGCGTCCGCCGGCGGGGAACCGGACGCCGCACACCTACCTGCGCGGGCTCAACGCCAACGCCCTCCACCCCGACGTCCTGGCCGCCATGCGCCGAGAACGCGCCCGCATCCGCAGCGAGCAGGGCATCCGCTGGGGCGGACGTGCCAGTTCCCTGGAGACGTGAATGAACGACAGCCGGCACAGCCCAGTCTCACGGCACGAACCGCAAGGAGGGCTCTGCATGGATCACCAGGACGTTGACGCCGCCGTTGCAGAGATGCTGCAGGTGCTGAGCCCTCATACCGCCGAGGACTGGACGGTGCCAGCGGGACCGCTTGAATGGACCTGCTGGCAAACAGCAGCGCACATCAGCCACGACCTGCTGGCCTACGCAGGGCAGCTGGCAGCACAGCCCGCCGACGCCTACCTTCCGTTCGACCTGAACGTCCGCCCCCACGCCTCACCGGCCGAGGTACTCCAGGCCGTCACCGCCTGCGGCGGGCTGCTCAGCAGCGTGTTGGCCACAGCCAGCCCGGCCTTGCGTGCCTGGCACTGGGGTCCGTGTGACCCCGCTGGGTTCGCAGCGATGGGCGTCGCCGAAACCCTGCTGCACACCCACGACATCACGCAGGGATTGTCCGTGGACTGGCTACCACCGGCACCGCTGAGCGCAGCCGTACTCAACCGCCTCTTCCCCGCCGCGCCATCCGGAGACCCTGCCCAGGTGCTTCTTTGGTGCACCGGCCGCGGAGAGCTCGTCGGCTTCCCTCGCCAAACTTCATGGAGGTGGGAAGCAGCACGGTCGGACTGATCGAGCTGACCCGGGCGAACAGATCGAGCGCAGGAAGTGACAGTTGTGCGGCAACTACAGAGCGTAACCGCCGGCGTCCGACATGAATGCGCCCCCGCTCCACATGGGGAGAAGGAGAAGTTGAAGTACTTCACCACGTCGTTGTTTTCGAGCCTGAACGCCACCCTGAACTTGTTGTTCGCGGTCGAGTCGCACATTCCGACACTGCCGTGCAGGTAAGACTCAGTGCCCGCGCCGTACCAGCGGTCGGTCCCCACCTGGGTCCCCTTGACTACTCGGGATCTGGACGAGCGTCCTCTTGAAGTCGAACTCCTTCCCGTTGTTGCACCGGTAATACGCGGCGTCCCCCTTCGCGGCGGGCACCGGGCAGCAGGCCGCGCTGTTCGCAGTAGCGCAACGCTGAGGCGCGGCTTCAGGGGATGTAGTCGGATTCTGCGCGGTCCATAGCCTCGGGCGGGGCGGTGCGGGCTCGGCCGAACGTACGGCGATAGTCGTTGGGTGCGACCCCGATGGTGCGGTGAAAGTGATGGCGCAGCAGGGCCGCCGAGCCGAATCCGCACTGCGTGGCGACCTCCTCGATGGTGAGTTCGGACTCTTCGAGGAGATGCCGGGCGTGGAGCACTCGCTGGGTGGACAGCCAGCGGTTCGGTGTTGTCCCGGTCTCGGCGAGGAACCTGCGGGCGAAGGTGCGTTCGGACATCTTGGCCCGGCGGGCCAGCGTGGCGACGGTGTGCTCGGCGGCGATGTTCTCGCGCATGAAGGTGAGAAGTGGCCCGAGGCTGTCCGCTGCACACTGTGGGATGGGTAGCTCGATGTACTGGCGTTGTCCTCCGTCGCGTTGGGGTGGCACCACCATCCGGCGGGCGATGGTGGTGGCGGGACCTGACCCGAGTTCGCGGCGGACCAGGTGCAGGCAGGCGTCGATCCCTGCTGCGGTCCCTGCGCTGGTGATGATGTTGCCGTCCTCGACGAACAGGACGTCCGGGTCGAGTCGGGCGTTGGGGAAGCGGGCGGCGAACGCGTCGGCGTAGTACCAGTGGGTCGCACACCGCCGGCCATCGAGCAGCCCGCTGGCGCCGAGTACGAACGCACCGCTGCAGACCGACAGCAGGATGGATCCGGCATCAGCGGCGGAGCGTAGGGCGTCGAGGACTGCCGAGGGGTACTCGTCGCGGACCTTGGCCGCCGGAACGGCAACGACATCGGCACCGCTGAGGGCGTCCAGCCCCGCCTCGGGGATGACCTGGACACCGATGCTGCTCCGCAACGGCTCACCCGGCCGCTCTCCACATACCCGAAACTCCATCGGCGGCACGCCCTCGTCGGTCCGGTCGATTCCGAAGACCTCGCACACGACACCGAACTCGAACGGTGCGAATTCCTCGATCAGCACGACGGCAACGGTGTTGAGCATGCCCGCGAGACTAGCTGGCAGGATATTGCGGCACAACGTCAGAGCTGCCACTGGTGGCGGGATTTAGCTGGGCGCAAGCTTCATGCCATGGATGTACTCCTCGCCATCGCCGCCATCGGATTGATCGTCGTCTGGCTTGCCCGCCGCGGCGCGGCCCAGACGGGTCCGCGCTCTCGCCTTGCCGGCAGCACCGACATCGTCGACCGAGACGCCGCTCGCGTGGCCGCCGACCTCCGCGCCCGTCAACAGGACCGAGGCAACGCCCGCAGCTCCGCCGGCCCGCCTTTGTAGCGCACACGCAATGCGCAACCCGCCCGCGGAGTGTCCAGTGGTGCATGTCACACGACTGTTCACGTTGCCTTGCCGTTGCGAGTACGCAATATTTGTGCCGCGCACGCACTAACCAGGACGATCGCCCGCGACGAGGACGTCGGATCATTCGCGCCTCCTGGCTCACGTTCGCACCACCCACGTGCTCCAGAGAGGACGGTCAATGATCACGTCTGCCCAGGCTGCCAGGTTGCTGGATCGTGACATCCAGCCGGTCTACGGCCCGGAGGCGAGGGAGCTGCTCCAGGATCAGACCGTTCTGGTGACCGGTGCCGGTGGCTCCATTGGGAGCGAGATCGCTCGGCAGGCCCTGCAGCTCGGGGCCGGATGCGTCTACTTCCTCGATCAGGACGAGTACGCGTTGCACAGCCTCCAGCTCGACCTGTACGGCGTCGGGTTGCTCGATGACGAGAGGTTCGTCCTGTGTGACATCCGTGACCGGCACAGCGTCGACCGGATCTTCGCCGAGGCGAAGCCGTCGATCGTGTACCACGCGGCCGCGCACAAGCACCTGCCCCTGCTAGAGAGGTCGCCGGCCGCCGCGGTCCAGACCAACGTGCTCGGAACTCGGACGATCGCCCGCGCCTGCATCGAGAACGGCGTACAGCGGTTCATCAACATCTCCACTGACAAGGCGGCTGATCCGAGCTCGGTGCTCGGGATGACGAAGCGGCTCGCCGAGCTCGTCACCTCGTCCGTGGCTGGCCTGGGAACGCGGGTCGCGTCGGTTCGGTTCGGCAACGTGCTCGGAAGTCGAGGCTCGTTCTTTCCCACGCTGGCGTGGCAGATCGCCTCGGGCCGGACGGTGAAGGTGACCCACCCCGACGTGTCGCGGTACTTCATGACGATTCCCGAGGCAGCCGGCCTGGTGATGGAGGCGTCGGTCCTCGCCAGTAGGGGCGAGACCTACGTACTGGACATGGGGCCGAGCATCAAGGTTCTCGATCTCATCGAGCGGTACGTGGCGCTGGTCGGCGCCCATGACCTCTCCATCGAGTTCACCGGGCTTCGGCCGGGCGAGAAGCTCCACGAGGACCTGTTCGACCCGTCCGAAGTTCGTACGGACACCGCTCATCCGCGGATCTGGCAGGTCAACGCCGACCAGGCCGGATCGGTGTCCCCGCAGGCAATCCATGACCTCTGCACGGACGCGCTCGCCGGCGTCTCGCCGGGGCGGCTCAGGATCCTCCTGGCCGATCTGGTGACCCCGGTGTCGAACGTGCTCGCACCTCAGGAGTTGACCCGATGGGCTGGCTGATCATCCTGGCGGCGGTGGTCCTTCTGCCGCTGCTGGCGGTCGCGGTCGACGCGATCGCTGGACTCAGATCTCGCAACAAGGAGTACGAATTCGGCGACGTGCGGAGCTCGGACTTCGAGGTCCTGGTCCCGATCTACGGCAGCGTCACCTATCTCGAGAACATCGACTACCTGTCCCAGTACGGCGGAAAGGTGCTGCTCTGCACGACCGCCGGTGAGACACAGCAGTTCTACGACGAGCTCTACCGCATCTGCTTCCAGAACAACTTCCGGCTGTTCGTCGCGACCTTCGGCCGCACGGACAACGTCCACAAGCGTTCGACTTCTGGCACCATCAGGGACCGGCTGATCCGGGACGCGCTCCCGCTCGTTCAGGCGTCCTACGTCGTTCCGGTCGACGCCGACACCACCACGACAGCGCCGCTGGACGCACTCGTCGGTGAGCTGGAACGGAAGGGATACGACCTCGCCTCCGTTCGGCTGGTGCCGCAGAACACCGACACCTTGCTCGCGCGGCTGCAGGGATACGAGTACCGGTTGGCGATGCAGTTCCGGTTCCTGGCCACCTGGTTGGTCTCCGGTGCCTGCCACGTTGCGCGCACAGCCGTACTCACCGATGTCATGAACCGCCACTCCCTGTTCTTCCAGGGCAACGACGTCGAGATCGGCTTGATCGCACGACTGCGCGGCTACCGTGTCGGCCACATCCCCTTCGAGGTGCCGACCGTCGTGCCGGCCTCGTTCAAGGCCTGGGTCCGGCAAAGGTTGGCGTGGGCCGGTGGGGAGTTCAGGCTGTTCGTGGTCAACTTCCGCTACGTCGTACGCCACCCCTTCCTCTGGATCTATGGCGGGCTGGTCACCATCGCCCTGTTCCCGATGCGGTGGCTCGCGTTCGCGGGCCCTGGCGAGAAAGTGCTCTACTGCACCGGCCTGGTCGCGACGCTGGCCTTGTATGTCGCGCTCGTCCTGCGCCTTCACTGGCGGAACCGCAGTTGGAGCCTGATGGTGATGCCGGTCTACATGCTGGCCACCAGCATGATCCTGACGCCGCTCGGCATCGCTTGGTACTGCTGGATGGCATGGAAGGACCGGAACGCCGGAGTCATCCATCCAGACCGGGTGCGGCGTCAGTCCGAGATTCCGTCTCCACGGCCTGAACCCGCGCATGCGCGGGTACGGCACTACATCTAGGGCGACGCCGGCCCAACCCCGTACCGGCGGAGGCACCTTTCGTACTCCCCGCCGTAAAGCGCGGGTCTCGCTCTGATCTCATCAGGAGTTGTCACATGCGACGGATCGTCCTCATGCTTTGCGCTCTCGCGCTTGCCGGCTGCGGGCTTGACCCCACCGGGTCGAGTCCACCGGTCGAGCCGCACACCGCGTCGTCCGCCGCATTGCAGAAGCCGACCGCCAGTGCCGAACCGACTATCATCCCGACGCAGGGCTCGACATCACGTGCGGCAGCCGGAGCCGGGCGGGGGGAGGAGCGGTCCGGCTGGTCGCAGGTCGTCGACATCGTTGACGGAGACACGATCAAGGTCAGCGCAGGTGGGGCGATCGAGACCGTCCGGCTGATCGGCCTCGACACGCCCGAGGCAAGGCATCCCGACAAGCCGGTCCAATGCTTCGGACCGGAGGCCACCTCCCACGCGCGTGATCTTCTCGAGGGCGAACAGGTCCGGCTCGAGACAGATGCCACCCAAGGGCGGCTGGACAGGTACGGACGCACACTTGCATACCTGTGGCTGCGCGACGGGCGACTGATCAACGAAATCATGATCTTCGACGGATACGGTCGCGAACACACCTACGACAAGCCATACCGCTACCAGTCAAGACTTCAGGCCGCCGAACGAGCCGCACGAAAGTCGATGACAGGACTGTGGAAGGCGTGCCAGGCCAGCCCCAAGCCGCCTGCTCCGGAACCGCCTGCTCCGAAGCCAGTGCCCGTACAGTCGGTCGACAAGCGCTACGACACCTGTGCCGAAGCGAACGACGCGGGCCTCGGGCCCTACGTGCGAGGTCACGACCCCGAGTACGACTGGTACCGCGACGCCGACAGCGACGGCATCGTCTGCGAGACCTGACCAGGCGAGGCTCTTGGCGGTCAGAATCCGCGCCGGTTGCCGTTCGAACTGCGGACATACGGCGGTTCCAGGATCTCGCGCTGGCGTGGTGTGCAGTTCTTCACCATGTCGTCTGGCCAGCCGTCCTCGAAGGCGCCCCACGTCGAGTTGCCGGGGGAGAACTTGTACAGCAGGGAGATCCTCGGATGTGACCCGGTCCACGGGGCGGAGCCGTGACACATGGCCTCGGTGAAGATGAGGGCGTCGCCGGCCCGCATGGGCACGGTCACCGTGTGCGAGCTGTCTGTCCAGTCGACGATCTGGCTCGGCGAGGGGAACGCGGACTTGTGACTGCCCGGCACACAGGCGAAGCCGCCGTCGCCGGGTCCGCAGTCGGTGAGCGCGAATGTCACGACGGTGAGGCCGCAGGAGATCCTGCCGTTCTGCACGTGGTAGTAGCCGTGTGGGGTGAACGGCTCTCCGCCGTGATGTAACCGCTGCGCTTCGCCACCGGTCGACTTGAAGATCGGATACACGTGGTCCAGGCGAAAGTGTGGGCCGAGCCATTCGGACAGGTACGGCTCGATGCGTGGGTGGTCGATCAGGTCCCAGAAGTCGCGTCCGAGCGAGAGGATGTCGCCCTGGTGCGAGGTCTGTCCTGGCGCCGAGGTGTCCCACCATCCGGTCTGCTCCAGTAGCCGTCGCAGCTCGGCCACAGTGGCCGGGTCCAGGACCTGGGGCAGCACGAGGTAGCCCTGGCAGTCGAACAGATAACGGTCCATCTCCGAGACACTCATCGGCAAAACCCAGCTCCTTCGGCGAGGTCCGACGGCAACGCCGTCCACTCTCCGCGACGCTCACGCACGGGGTCAAGCGATCGGGGCAGGCACACCGGGTGCGCGGCCCATGCCCGTGGCCAGACTGGCCGATCCTGGCAATGGTCGGCGTCTTCGCCCGACCACGATGTGTCCACCTGGTGTCCAGTCACCGCGGGGTGAGTCGGATCACCGGGTACTCCCGGTCGGACTTTGCTTGGTACTTCGCGATGCGGGGCTGGGCGGCGGCGATACGCTGCCATGCCTGCTCACGGTCGGCGTCCTCGAGCCGGTGCGGTATCACCGGGACGGCATCGCGACCGGGCAGCTCGATCGACGCTCGGTCGGAGTTCGCCATCAAGTTGACGTACCAGTCCGGGTGCTGGCTCCCACCGCCCGATGCGACGATCAGTCGGGCGTCATCGCCGTCAGCGAACCACGCCAGGGGCGTTTCCCGCGGCTGCCCGTGTCGGCGACCAACCGTGTGCAGGATCAGTACGTCCATGCCCATGAACGTGCCGCGGCCACGTCGGATCTTGCGGCTCATGCGAGCGTTCATTTTCCGCTGCATCCACCGTGAAAACGTTCCGGGCGTACCAGGCCTGCGCCGTGCACGAGTGCCTGCCTGCTGTTTCTGTGTCATTTACTACCTCCAGTAAGTCCATCCGTCTGGCGACACAGTCACGCTAGGTGCGGCTCGGTGGCCGGCGCTTCTCGATTCCTGATCGGTCTGGTCGCCTGCCTCGCCGCGCATCAGCTCGAGAGGCTCTCGAAGGGAGCGCCGCCCTGGCACGGCCGTTCTCGAGCACCGCCAGGTCGGCGGGCGTGATCCCGACGCAGCCGCCCCTCTGCCTCCCGACGTGCGATGGAAATTTGCTGTGAATCGATAGCCATGGCCACGGGTTCAGGTCAGGCCAGGTGGCGAGGTGGACGGGGCGACGGCGCCCGGGCGAGGCTTTTCGTCGCAGAGCGATGAGAATTGGCGCCGAGCCAGGTCATATACGTCAGACTGGCGGACACTCGCGGCCCGCGTCGATGTCTGGCGGGCGAGAAAGGGGAGACGAATGGCCGGCGTACGGCTCCTGGTTGGCACACGTAAGGGTGCATTTGTCCTGACCTCGGACGGCAAGCGGCAGGACTGGCAGGTCGCCGGGCCGCACTTCGGCGGTTGGGAGGTCTATCACGTCAAGGGCTCACCCGCAGACCCCGACCGGTTGTACGCCGCACAGAGCGGCGGGTGGTTCGGTCAGGTGATCCAGCGTTCCGACGACGGAGGCGCCACGTGGACGCCGGTCGGAAACGACTTCACCTACGACGGCGTGCCCGGCACCCACCAGTGGTACGACGGCACTCCTCACCCGTGGGAGTTCGCGCGCGTCTGGCACTTCGAACCCTCGCTGTCAGATCCCGACTCCGTCTACGCCGGTGTCGAGGACGCCGCTCTGTTCCGTACGACCGACGGCGGCCAGACCTGGCACGAGCTCCCCGGTCTACGCGAACACGGCTCGGGGCCCTCCTGGCAGCCGGGAGCCGGCGGGATGTGCCTGCACACGATCCTTCTCCATCCGAGCGATCCCGAACGCATCTTCGTCGCGATCTCCGCGGCCGGTGCGTTCCGCACCGATGACGCCGGCAAGACATGGCTGCCGATCAACCGCGGCCTGAAGTCCGAAGGAATCCCCGACCCCGAAGCCGAGGTCGGTCACTGCGTCCACCGACTCGCGATGCATCCCTCCCGCCCCGACGTGCTCTTCATGCAGAAGCACTGGGATGTCATGCGCAGCGACGACGCCGGTGCCACGTGGCACGAAATCAGCGGCAACCTGCCGACCGACTTCGGGTTCCCGATCGGCGTGCACGCACACGAACCCGACACGATCTACGTCGTCCCGATCAAGAGCGACTCCGAGCACTACCCGCCCGAGGGGAAGCTTCGTGTCTACCGCAGCCGTTCCGGCGGGAACGACTGGGAACCACTGACGCAGGGCCTGCCCCAGAGCAACTGCTATGTCAACGTTCTTCGGGACGCGATGGCCATCGACACGCTCGACTCCTGCGGTGTGTACTTCGGGACCACAGGCGGACAGGTCTACGGCTCGGCCGACGCCGGAGACAGCTGGATGCCCATTGTCCGGGACCTGCCGGCCGTCTTGTCGGTCGAGGTCCAGACACTGCCATGATCCGCGTCGTACTCCCTGCCCACCTTCGCACTCTCGCGAAGGTGGGACACGAGGTCGAGCTGCCGCTCGACGGTCAGGCCACCACCCAGCGCATGGTTCTCGACGCGCTCGAGGCACGCTATCCGACGTTGCGTGGGACGATCCGGGACCCGGCGACCGGCAAACGCCGTGCGTTCGTACGCTTCTTCGCCTGCAAGCAGGACCTCTCGCACGAGCATCCCGATACCCCTCTGCCCGACGCAGTGATCCAGGGAGCCGAGCCATTCCTGGTCATCGGCGCCATGGCGGGCGGGTAGCCGGCAGTTCGGCATGTCGGCGGGCCGACTCGGCGATGCCCTCAGGCGACATCCCGTAGGGTCGCGGTCTTCGCCGACCACGAAGTGTCCATCAGGACGGGCGAGGGGCGCGCCGGTCCTTTCGCTGGGCGAGCTCTTCATCGTCGACCAGGGTGAGCATCGGCTTGCCGGGTTCGCACAGCATCGTGACGGTGAAACGGAGCGGGATGTCGTCGCGGTTGTTGCCGTCCTGGTAGTGGATGACGTCGCCTCCCGGCTCCCAGAACGCCTCACCGGCGGGTACGACGCGCTCCGGATGCCCTTCGACCTCCAGGAGCATCTCGCCTTCCAGCACGTAGCCGAACGCGGGGCCAGAGTGCCGGTGCGGCGGCGTACCAGGGTCGCCGGGCGGGAACTCTACGACCACCGTCATCGCATGTGCTCCCGTCGGGATGAAGGGCGGCTGGGCCTCCTGCACGGTGGTGAATGCCGTCTGCCATGCGGTTGATCTGGGCTTCGACTCGGCCGTAGCAGGATCGGTGCGTGGCATGGGAGTATCTCCTTGATCGGATGGTTGTGGGTGGAGTGGGCGCGCTATCTGCCGGCCGCGGTCCGGCCCGGCCAGTCGGCATACTTGGTCTTTCCGAGCACAGCGTCGTCGCCCGGCACCAGGGTGTGTTCGCCCGCCTTGGCACCGAAGTAGCGCGCGTCCGGGTCCGTGACCACCTGACGCGGATCACCCCAACCGGCCAGGGCGTCCCGGAAGAAATCGTCCATCCGGCTCTGCTCGGGCCCGGCAATCTCGACCCTGCCGTTCAACGGCGTTCCCAGCGCGACCATGGCCACCGCCTGGGCTACATCGTCGCCTGCGATGGGCTGGAAGAGTACGGGCGGCATTCGGACGGTCCCGTCCTCCGTGGCGGTGTCGGCCATGCGGCGAACGAACTCGAAGAACTGCGTCGCGCGCACAATCGAGTACGGGATCGACGAGTCCGCGATCAGCGTCTCCTGAGCGAGCTTCGCCCGGAAGTAGCCGCTGTCGGGTAGCTGCCCGGTCCCCACCACGGACAGCGCGACATGGTGGCCTACGTCGGTCGCTGCCTCCGCCGCGAGCAGGTTGCGGGTGGAGGTCTCGAAGAACTCCAGAACCGCGGTGGCTTCGAAGGACGGGGAGTTCGCCACGTCGATCACCACGGCCCCGCCGGCCAGAGCTTCCGCCAACCCTTCGCCGGTCAGGGTGTCGACGCCGGTGCTCGGCGCTGCCGCAACCACCTCGTGGCCGGACGCGCCAAGCTTGGTGACAAGCTTCGACCCGATGAGTCCAGTGCCGCCGATAACGACGATCTTCATCACACGCCTCCCCTTTCGAAAGGGGGGCACGGTGCAAGCAACGGAATGACACTGCCCACGTTACCGGGGGCTCTGTGCCGGCCGGATCGCCCGGAATCTGCGTAGACGGGTTGACCCGACCCGGATGAGATGTCCTACTATCTAAATTAGATAACAGGGTTTCATAATTGGTATGGAGTTCTCCTGACCACAGTGGATCCGGCCGGCGCGGCCGTGCGACAGGCCAACGCGGCGGCCTGCCTGGCAGTGCTGCGGGACCACGACGGCCCGCTCACCATTGCCGATCTCGCGGTCGCGACCGGGCTCGCGCGGCCGACCGTCGAAGCGGTGATCGGTGACCTGCTCGAGACGGGTCCGGTTCGGCAGGCTCGTCCGCGGCGCAGTCCGGGAGCCGGCCGTCCTGCGCGGGCGTACACCTTCACCGCCGGAGCCGGGCGGGTCGCCGGGATCGACATCGGTAGCGGCAGTGTCCGGGTCCGGATCGCCGATCTGGCCGGCGAGATCGTCGGCCGGGCGGAGGCGATCGTGCCCGCCGGAGTCGACGGCTCCGGTCGGCTCCGGGTCGTTCGCGGCACCGTCCGTCAGGCGATCCGCGCCTCGGGTGCAGACTCGGCCGACCTGCGCGCCGCTGGGCTCGGCGTACCAGGCATCCTTGATCACGACGGCCGGATCACCCAGAGCCTGGCGGTGCCCGACTGGGTCGGTGTCGACCCGGCCGACCGACTCTCGGCGTCCTGGGGCTGCCCGGTGCTGGTCGAGAACGACATCAAGCTGGCCGCCCTGGCAGAGCAGCGGCTCCGGGCCGAGCCGGGCGGCGCCGCCAGACCTGCATCCGGCGCCGCTACGGACAACGACCTGGTCTTCCTCCAGATCGGCCACCGGATTTCGGCGGCGTTGGTCATGAACGGCGCGATCCTGCAGGGCCGGCACCGGTTGGCCGGCGAGCTGGGCAGCCTCCGCGGCATGCGTTGGACCGAGTCCTCGCTTCGCGGCCGGCTGCGCTGGCGCACCGCACGTACCGGGCAGCAGGTGTTTGCCCGGGCCCGGGAGGGTGATCGGCGGGCCACGGCGGAGATCACCGACTTCTGTGCCGAGATCGCACCGAAGATCGCCATCATCGCGTTGACCGTCGACCCGGCGTTGATCGTCATCGGCGGCGGGCTGTCCCGGGCCGGCGACGACCTGATCGTCCCGTTGACCGAGGCCGTTCACCACATGTTGATGACCGACGGCAAGCCGGTGATCACCACCTCGCTGCTGAAGTCGAACGGCACCCTCTGCGGCGCCCTCGGCTCCACCTTCGAGACTCACTCGCCCCAGATTCTCGGCGTTCCCCGCGTGCCGACGCGCTGGCATCGCTGGCCCGGCACCTTCGACGCACCCATCTCCGACGCACCCATCTCCGACGTACTCGTTTCCGGCGCCCCCACATCCGGCGCCCCCACACTCGACGTACCGCCCGTACCCATCCGATCGACGACTGTTTCTCACCGTTCAAAGAAGGGGACGTCCAGATGAAGTTCGGATTCAGCTCCTACAGCTTCCATCAGCGGCTCAGCACCGGGGACATGACCCTGTTCGATGTGAT
The DNA here is from genome assembly GCF_040120725.1 of Actinopolymorpha sp. B9G3. Lineage (NCBI taxonomy): Bacteria > Bacillati > Actinomycetota > Actinomycetes > Propionibacteriales > Actinopolymorphaceae > Actinopolymorpha > Actinopolymorpha sp. B9G3. The sequence goes on from NZ_JBEEAB010000010.1 coordinate 124,537, forward strand.
CGACTGGGTGGCTGACAGCGAAGGCGAGCACCTCGAACTCGCCTCGATCTATTCGGGCCCGGACAGCCCGGTGCCCAATACTGACTCAGATCCCGCCTTCGTCGACAAAGTAGTCGAACACGCGGCCCACCGTGGGGTCACGCTGTCCAACATGGCGATCGGCGCGAGTTTCCTCGGTGACGACGCCGAGAACGCGGCCGAGGTGGAGCGGGTCAAGGCCCACGTCGATCTGGTCGAACGGCTGGGAATCGCGATGATGCGGCACGACGTGGTCCGCCATGGCGGGATCGAGGGCGACGACACGCCGGTGTTCGAGGCCGCACTGCCGAATATCGTCAAGGCCAGCAAGGAAATCGCGCAGTACGCGGCGACCAAGGGCGTCACGACCAGCCTGGAGAACCACGGCTTCTTCGTCCAGAGCAGCGACCGGGTGCGCCGGATCGTGCATGCCGTCGACGAGCCGAACTTCAAGACCACGTTGGACATCGGGAACTTCCTCTGCGTCGACGAGGATCCGACCGTCGCAGTCCCGGCCAACCTGCCGTACGCCATGATCGTCCACTTCAAGGACTTCTACGTCCGGCCCGTTGACCGCAACCCAGGCGAGGGCTGGTTCCGCAGCAGGGGCGGCAAGTACCTCCGCGGCGCGATCGTCGGCAATGGTGACCTCGATACCTGGAGCGTCGCGAGATCGATCAAGGAGTCCGGCTACGACGGTTACGCCTCGATCGAGTTCGAGGGTCACGAGGACTGCCTGATCGGCTGCAGCCGCGGCATCGCCAACGCCAAGCGCATCTACGACGAAGCCTGATACCAGAACACATCACTCGAGGAGACTCATGCAGCAGGTCAAGATCGGCGTTGTGGGCACCGGTGGCATCGCCGGTTGTCATCTCAAGGCCTACCAGGGCAACCCGCGCGCCGAGTTGCTCGCGGTCTGCGACATCAACGCCGACCGAGCCACCGCGGTGGCCAAACATTGGGGAGCCGATCGTTCCTACAGCGACCCGGCGGACCTGTTCGCCGACCCTGACGTCGACGCGGTGAGCATCTGCACCTGGAACAACACCCATGCTGAGCTGGCCGCCGCCGCGGTCGAGGCCGGCAAGCACGTCCTGGTGGAGAAGCCGATGACCCGCACCTACGCCGAGGCGCAGAAGCTGGAGGACGTGGTGAACGCCCACGACCGGATCCTCCAGGTCGGCTTCGTACGCCGGCACTCCGCGAACTGCCGGGTGCTGAAGTCGTTCATCGACGCCGGCGACCTGGGTGATATCTACTACGCCAAGGCCAGCTGCACACGACGAGCGGGCAATCCGGGTGGCTGGTTCGCCGACAAGGCGATCTCCGGCGGTGGGCCATTGATCGACATCGGCGTGCACGTGATCGACCTGTGCTGGTACCTGATGGGGACGCCACGGGTGACCTCCGTCAGCGCCAACACCTACGAGAAGCTGGGCAACCGCTCCAACATCACCACCCTGCCGCGCTGGCAGGTGGCCGACTACGACCCGACGAAGAACAACGTCGAGGACATGGCCAATGCCCTGATCAGGTTCGACAACGGCGCATCGTTGATCATGGACACGTCGTTCTCGCTGCACGCGCCCGACGACTCGCTCGCGGTCTCGGTCTATGGCGACAAGGGCGGAGCGGACCTCGAGCCGAAGCTGCAGATCGCGTCCGAGAAGCACGAGACGATCCTGAAGGTGACGCCGCAGATCGGGTTCGACTCCTTCGACCTCGACGACGGCTTCTCCCACGAGATCGAGAACTTCGTGGCAGCCTGCCTGGGTGAGGCGGAGAGCATCGCACCGGTCTGGCAGGGTGCGGAAATGATGAAGATCCTGGACGGCGTCTACACCTCCGCCGCCCAGGGCAAGGAAGTCCAGGTCTAGGGCACGGTCAGCGCGAGGAGCTGAACAGATCGGGCTCGTCGGTGTCTGCCATGTGACCACCGCAGTCGAAGAACTCCCGCATCGTCTGCGGGTCGTTGATGAGGCCGCCGTGGACGGTCAGATCACTGTCGCGGAAGCGCTGAATGAGTTCGGCGTCCCACAGCCGCGGCGGGTAGTTCAGACCATCCATGCCGGTCGCCCGCACGAAGGCGAGCGGATCTGCCAGGGGTTGGGTGACGATGGGCAGCACCACGATCGGCGCAGCCTCGTCGTGCCAGCGCGCCGAGGTCCGATGCCGCCTGGCCGCCAGCACCGAGTCCAGGCTGAAGCTCATCACCACGACCCGATCCGCCGCTGCGTGGCGGCACACCGTCTCGATCACGCGCTCGGCGACGCGATCGGCCCCGCTCGCCTTCAGCTCGATGTTCAGCCGGGCCCGGCCCTGGGTCAGCTCGAGCACCTCGTCGAGGGTCGGCACCCGTTCGCCGGCGAAATCGGCGCCGTACCACGAGCCGGCGTCCAGTGCCTGGACCTCGTCAGTGCTCAGCGACCGGACCGCGCCGGTGCCACTCGTCGTCCGATCGAGGTGCGAGTCGTGAATGACGACCAGCTGATCGTCGCTGGTCAGGTGCACGTCCAGCTCGAGCGCGGCCGCTCCCTTTGACAGGGCGGTCTGGAAGGCATTCACGGTGTTCTCCGGCGCCAACCGGCTCGCACCGCGGTGCGCTGCGACGACGCCTTCGGTGCGGGCAAGGGACGCACTGGATGCCGTGGCTGTCATGGTGACTCCTCGAGGACCGGGGGCGGCAGGCCGAGAGCCTATCGGCCGCTCCGACGCCGGCTTGCTTGTCTCCGCGCCAGGTCCCGCCTGCGCGACGCGCGCGCAGGCACGCGTGCGCAGCCCCGGCACCGGCGTCTCGGCGTACGCAGGAAGAAATGTGGTTTCGCTCCACTGCGGGCACTGGTAGTGTCTCGTGGCTCGTCGTACGACAGTAGTGTCGGAGAGTAGGGACCGAACCGAGCCGGTTGCGCCGCCGTCTTCGAAGGCGGCCCTGGAGCGAGGGCCCGCGCCAACTGCTGACGAGCTGCCTGACAACCACCGTGGAGGCCTCCGTCATGCCCTCTACCCACCCCAGTCCCGCCGCCCATTCGCCCGGCGAGTCCGCGATCGATGCCGGGGACGATCCAGAACTCACCGCGGAGCGTGGGCACCTCGCAGCCGCTCGCGCCGCACTGGAACGCATGCACGCCGAGGTCGGTGAGACCGAGACGCCGATGATCGTGAATTCCGGCACGGACAGCTACTGGGACAACAAGTTCTATCAATGGACGCGAGAACACCGCGCTGAAGTCCTGCTGGACCAGCCGCGGATCCCGCTGTTCTTCGGGCGGCTGGACTGTGAGCCGGGCGCGGTGTTCGACCGCGTGGAGCGTGGGGCCGGATCCGGGTCTGCGGCCGGTCGCGATGTCGACCGGATCTACATCGGCCGGCGGCACATCCGCGAGCCAGACGGTACGCCGCTGGTGATCGACTGGCGGGCGCCGGTCGCCGTACCTTTCTACCGGGCCGGGCCAGCCGATCCCCAACGCGTCCTGGTGCGCCGCCGCCACGGCTTCTCCCACGAACCCGGGCCGAGCGGATACGTCGAGTTGACGGCGTACGAAGACGAGCGGGTGAGCGGCGCCTCGATTGCTGCCACGGAAGGCTTCTCGCACCTGGTGACGGCGGAGATCGAGCGGCCACGGTCCGGTCCGATGCGCGACATCGTGGCGACGATCCAGGCCGACCAGGACGTCCTGGTCCGGGCGCCGCTGGACACCACGATCTGCGTGCAGGGGGCACCCGGCACCGGCAAGACCGCGGTCGGTCTGCACCGGGTCGCCTATCTGCTGTACGCCGAACGAACCCGGCTGGCCCGGGACGGCGGAGTCGCCATTGTCGGTCCGAACCGCTCGTTCCTGGCCTACATCAGGCATGTCCTGCCGGCGCTCGGAGAGGTCTTCGTCCAACAGCTCACGTTCTCGGATCTGATCCGGCGCTACTTCCCCGACCACGCGATGGCGGCTGAGGAGGAGTCGGCCGCGACGGTCACGGTGAAAGGCGACGCCCGGATGGCAGCAGTCCTGCGGCGCGCGCTGTGGTCCGGTGCCCGGGTTGGCGATGAGGTGGAGGCGCTGGTCTACAGCAAGGGAGCGAGTCGCTTCCGGGTACCTGACTACGAGGTGCGCGAGATCGTCGCGGGCGTCCTCGAGACCGCCACCCGGTACGCCGCCGGCCGCACCACCCTCGCGCAGCGCCTTGCTCACGTGGTGCTGGTGCGCATGGAGCAGCGCGGTGGGACGCCCGACGATCGGACCCAGAACGCGGTGGCCAGGTCGGCTCCCGTCAAACGGATCCTCAGTCAGGTGTGGCCGCAGCGTACGCCGGAACAGGTGCTGCACCGGCTCCTGTCCGACGCCGGGTTCCTCGCCGACATGGCCGGCGACGAGCTCACGGCCGAGGAACAGAAAGCCCTGCTCTGGCCGAAGCCCTACCGGACGGTGAAGTCCGCGCGCTGGTCCGAAGCAGACCTCGTACTCCTGGACGAGCTCGGGGAGCTGCTCGAGAGTGGTCCCCGCCGCGGCCACCTGGTGGTCGACGAGGCGCAGGACCTCTCCTCGATGCAGCTCCGCGCACTGGGCCGGCGCTGTCGTACGGCGACCGTGCTGGGCGACCTCGCCCAAGCCACGACGCCGTACGCCTCGACCTCCTGGCGGAGCGTGCTGGACCACCTGGGGGCGGGCGAGTCCGCCGAGCTGGTGGAGTTGACCCGCGGCTTTCGGGTCCCGGCCGCGATCATCTCCTACGCCGCCAACCTGCTGCCCGCACTGCAGCCAGACCTGGCCGAGCCGGTAAGCCTCCGGCGTGCGACGGGCGCACTGGAGGTCACCGCGGTCGACGGGCACGAGGTGAGCGTCGAGGACATTGTCCAAGCCTGCTTGCGGATCGACGAACAGGGTGGGCGCGCGGGCTCGATCGGCATCATCGCCGCCGATGCGGAGATCGAGCAGGTCTTCGACCAGCTCGCTGTCGGTTCCGCCCGATCTCGCTTGGACAGCGTCGGGTTGGCCCCCGGCATGCTCGGCCGCACCGAGAACGCGTTGGAACACTTCCGGCTGGTGTGCGTGCCGGCCTCACTGGCGAAGGGCCTGGAGTTCGACGGCGTCGTCGCGGTCGAACCCGCCCGCATCGTCGACGCCGAACCACGCGGGCTGAACCGGCTGTACGTCGTGCTCACCCGCGCGGTGTCCGCCCTCGTCGTGCTGCACGCCCGGCCGTTGCCGGCCGAACTCGTCGGGTAGGCGGGTGGCGCTCTATGTGGCCTCGTCGGGACCGGTCCCACTGACGAGGCCGTTCCACGACCATTGCGGGATGCGCAGCCCGTCCGGGACGTCATCGGCGGAACGGTGGAAGCGGGACATCGTGGTGGTCGTCGCCCACGCGAAGTAGTCGTGCAACACCTGTCGGAGCCGGTCGTCCCCGGTGAGACCGACATCGGAGAGTGCCTGATCGAAGCAGGCGATCGCGCGGCGGTCCATCTCCTCGTGGGGACCGTTGCCGCTGTGGGTCCGCACCACCGAGGTCTCGTCGCCGTAGGAGTCGGAGTAGCTCGTCGGGCCGCCGAGTGCCTCAGCCCAGTAGGCGGCGAGCCGCTGGCTGTGGTCGGGGTGGAACCCGTGGCTGAACGCATGGCTGACCACGTCGTCGGCCATCACCCTGGCATGCCATGCGCTGGCCAGGCGGAGCAGACCGTCGGCACCGCCCGCGGCCTCGTACACCGTCCGCATGGCCCACACTATGGCACGCCGAGTGGACAGAAGCGTGAAAAGTCGGTTGCTGATCTTGGTGGCTGTGCTAGCGTGCCGGCCGTATCCGATCGCGTCACCCGGACGCGATCGCCGCCCCTCGTTCTTGGCGGCCATACACCCTCACTGAGAGAGGTATGGCATGCCACGAGTCGCGGCCTTCCCGCTCATTCGTCGTTACGCGTTGCACGCGAGGTACCTGTGGGCCTGCGGCCTGGGGCTCTGCCTGCTGTGCGTACTCCTCACGTTGGTCTCTGCCGGAGCGAGTGCGGCGTCGCTCGTCACCACCGGCCGGTTGATATCCGCGTTGTCAGGGCGCGAGTCGAGCGCCATCGCGTGGACGGTCGCCACCACTGTGTCACTACTCCTGGTCCCGATCGCGTCGTCGATCCTGGCGTTCACGAGCCGGCTGCTCTCGACCCGCTTCACGGTGATGCTGTGCGAGGCCACCATGGAAGTGGGCCTCCATCCGTACGGCATCGCGCATCTCGAAGGCCCGCGCACGACCGGTGAGCTCGAGACGGTCGGCGAGGCTCCGCGGGACTGGCTGTTCCAGGCGGGCATAGACGCCGCCTGGACCCTGCTCGCCATCCGGCTCGGTGGGATCGGAGCGTTCGTCGTCCTGGCGACCTGGTCGTGGTGGGCACCGTGTCTGTTGGCGGGCACGTGGCTGCTCTACTCGCGCGCGTTCAGCCGATGGAGCAGCACGATCTTCGACGGCCTGCTCGAACTCACCGGCAACGACCGCAGGCGTGCGTCGTACCTACGAGATCTGCTGATGGGGTCGGCAGGGGCGAAGGAAGTCAGGCTGTTCGGCCTGACCGGCCTTCTGCTCACCCGTCACGTCACAGCGTGGAACAACGCCCAACACCTCGTCTGGGCCAGCCGGAACAGTTCGGTCAAGGGCACGCTGCTGGTCCTCGTCGCACCCATGGCCGCGGGCGCGACGATCCTGGTCGCTCTGATAGTCGACGTCGAACGCGGCGTTGTCGGTGCCGGTCTGTTGGTCACGCTGCTGCAGGCCGTGTCGGCGATGGCGGCGTTCGGCCCGCACACCGATCCACAGACCGCGCTGGCCCACACCATGTCGCGGATCAGCGTGCTCGATCGGATCCGGAGCGAGCAGGGTCTGCCGCACCTACCCCGGCCGGCCCGTCGGCCGGTCACCACCGCGCCGAGAGAGCGGCCGGAGGAGCCGGTTCCGGCGGCCATCAGGCTCGTCGACGTCGCGTTTACCTATCCGTCGGCGGAGCGGCCGACGCTGAACGGGCTGAACCTGGAGGTTCCGGCCGGCCAGTCGCTCGCGCTGGTCGGTGTCAACGGCGCCGGCAAGTCGACACTGATCAAGCTCCTCTGCGGGCTCTACCGCCCGGACGGCGGCTTGATCCGCGTCGATGGGGGCGACCCCGGCACGGACGAGGCAGCCCGCAGACGGCTCGCGGTGATCTTCCAGGACTTCGTTCGCTACCACCTGCCGTTGCGGGACAACGTCGGCGTCGACCTGGATCAGCAGGTGCTGGAGCGCGCGCTGCGTGACGCCGGTGGCGACGAGATCGTGGGGCGACTCGAGGACGGCATCGAGACAGTGCTGTCGGCGGAGTACGACGGCGGGACGGACCTGTCCGGTGGGCAGTGGCAGCGGATCGCCCTGGCCCGGGCGCTCGCGGCACTCGGTACGGGCGCCGGGGCGCTGGTCCTGGATGAGCCGACCGCGGCGCTCGACATCCGGGCCGAGGCCGCATTGTTCGACCGCTTCCTGGCAGTGGCGCGCGGTGCCACCACGATGCTGGTGAGCCACCGACTGTCCAGTGTCCGGCGTGCGGAACGGATCGTCGTGCTCGCGGACACCGGGGCCGGCGCTCGCATCGTCGAGGATGGCGACCACGCCGAACTGTTGCGCGCGAACGGGTTGTACGCGGAGCTTTTCACGTTGCAGGCTTCGAGGTTCGCGGGGCAGGAGGTGTCCCGGTGATCAGGGTCGCGCGTGCTCTGTGGCTCGTCGTGTCCACCTCGGTCCGGGTCGACCCGTGGCGGTCCGTGCTCTGTCTGACGGAGTCGACGGGCGTTCTGATGGACGTGCTCCAGCCGTTGTTCCTCGCCTGGCTGGTGAGCGGAGCGGTCGATCGTGACCTGCGGCAGATGACGTGGGCCGCGGGTGCGTTCCTCGGCTCGGTCGCGGCTGACAAGGCACTCTGCATGATCGGCGTCAACGCGCGGATCCGGCAGCTGGAACGGGTCAGTCACGTGTTCGGAGCCCGCGTCGCCGAGATCACGGCCCGGATACCGACGCTCGACCATCTCGAGTCGCCGCGCTATCTCGACCAGGCACAGATGCTGCGGGAACGCAGCGGCAGCCTCGGTGTCGCGCTCAACACCCTGCTCAACACGTTCAACGACGTGGTCCGGGTCGGCGGGACGCTGGCACTTGCCGCTACGGCGGACTGGCGAATGCTGCTGGTGGCCGCGGCAGGGCTACCGGTGCTGCTCGCGACCCGGTGGTTCGTCGCCTGGCAGGCAACGGCCGAGGCGGAGTCCGCGCAGCCGGGGCGGTTGACGTTCCATCTGCTCGGTCTCGGGCGGGACGCGGTGGCGGGCGCGGAGGTACGGGTCTTCGGCCTCGGCGGGTTCCTGCGTGAACGGCTCCGGCTCGCGGTGGTGGCGTGGCGCCAGCCGTTCGTCGTCCTCGCCCGCCGGATGACGCTGGTCGAGACGTTGTGCAACGCGGTCTTCTTCGGCGTGGCCGGAGCCGTGCTGCTGTGGATGGTCGGTGACGTGCTCGCCGGAACGGTCCGACTCGACTCGTTCGTCCTCGCCATGCTGCTGGTCAACCGGCTCCAGTCAGGCAGCCGCGACCTTCAGGAGGCCGCCCGCACGGCCGTCGACATGATCCGGACCACGATGCGGCTGCTCTGGCTGCTCGACTACGCGAAGGAGGTGGAACGCGTCCACACCGGCACCCTCGAGCCCGGGCCCACACTCTCGCGAGGAATCGAGCTGGACGGCGTCACCTACCGCTACGCACCGCGTGATCGGCCCGCCCTCGACCAGGTGTCCCTGCAGCTTCCCGCCGGCTCCATCGTCGCCCTGGTCGGTGAGAACGGCGCCGGGAAGACCACGTTGGTCAAGCTTCTCGCGGGCATGTACCAACCCACCACGGGGCGCATTCTCGTCGACGGCCTCGACCTGAACCGGCTCGACGTCACGGCCTGGCGTCGCCGACTCTCGGGGGCGTTCCAGGACTACCTGAGGCCGGAGTTCCTCGCGGCCGAGGCGGTCGGGATCGGCGACCTCGACCACCTGAGCAACCGACGCCGGCTGCGTACGGCCGTGGAGGACGGCGCCGCCGACGCCGTCATCGCCCAGCTGCCGGGCGGTCTGGACACCCAGCTCGGCTCGGCCTGGCCCGGTGGAGTCGGACTCTCCGGCGGTCAGTGGCAGCGACTCGCGCTCGCCCGGGGGATGATGCGCGATCATCCACTGCTGCTCGTACTGGACGAACCCACCGCCGCGCTCGACGCCACCACCGAGCACGCTCTGTTCGAACGGTACGCCGCGGCTGCGAAAGCCGGCCGTGCATCTGGGACGGTCACGGTGCTGGTCACACACCGGTTCTCGACGGTCTCGGCGGCAGACCTCATCGTGGTCCTCGATCACGGCAGGGTTGTCGAGATCGGCAGCCATGCCGAGCTGCTCGAGGCCGACGGTCACTACGCGGAGCTCTACCGGCTCCAGGCGCGCGGTTACGCATGACGGCCCGTGACGACCCCGTGAGGGCACCGGGGGGAGGTTGCGGTCCTCCCCGGTGATCCCCTGGCGACGTCGTCAACGAGCCGTCTTGCCTTGTCGGTCCTCTGCTGCGGTCCGGATGGGGCTACCGCGACGGGCGTAGGAATCGTGGTGGGGTGAAGCGGGTGAACGCGGGCGGCGCCGCTCGGTCCTGGCCGGTGATGATGTCGAGCACGAGTTGGTAGTCGGGTCCGAGCTCGGCGACGGCCGCGTTCAGCGCCGGCGGGCTGGTGTCCGGCCAGCGGCCGGTCCTTACCCGGTCGAGCAAGGTGCGGAGCTGGACGATCTCGTCGCCGGCGCTGAACGCGCAGTGCATGCCGCGGTCCACGTACAGCTGGCGGAGCTTGCCCGGATCGCCGTACCGCTGGACCTGTTCGGCGTACCAGCGTTCCTGGTCGACAATCGCACCGCCGTCACCGGTGTTGTGCATGGTGATCACCGGTACGGGTGTGTGTCCGCGAGAGAGTCCGTGCCGGAACATGAACGCCACCGCATCCGCGTCCGGGGCGATCTTCGGTGCCCGGTCGAGCTGGCGCAGGTCCTGCTCCAGATCAGAGCCATCCAGCCCGGCCTCCCGGTAGGCGGCCTCGACCGTCTCTCGGTAGGCCGACTTCGCGAGCAGTCGGCGGTAGTCGACGCCGACGTTCCACGACGGGTTCCCGCCGGTCCGCGCCTCCAGGTCCACCCGGCCGATCGGACCCAGCCCACCGAGTTGCCCTTCCACCCAGGCCGCCTGCTGCTCGAGCCGCCTGGCCAGCTCCGTCGGCTCCGGGTCGTGCGCGGAGAACCAGGTGGGGAGGTTCCCCACCGCACCGGCGAGGGCGAGCCGCGCCCGGCCCTCCGCCGACTGCCGCGCCCGCTGCGCCGCCGCGAGCAGCCGCTCCGTACTGCCCTGCGGGTCATCCGCCCTGACCAGGTCGATGTCCTCGCCCGGTGCGAGCAACGTCTTGACCACGAAACCGACGTCCAGCGCCGTGTTCCAGCTCCCTGGTGTGTCGTACTCCGCGCAGTTCGTGGCCACACCGTCGAACCGATGTGGGTTCCGTTCGGCAAGGACGGTCGAGATCACGCCGCCCTGCGACATGCCCGACGTCACGGTCCGGGTGGGCCGACCGACGTTCTCCTCGAACCAGTCCAGCAGGGCGATCTGGTCCCGCTGTGCGTCCGCGACGGCGTACCCGAACGGGTTCTTGTAGTCCGACCCGGCCAGCGCATACCCGTGGTCGAGCAACCACGACTCGGTTTCCGGCCGGACCGACAGGGCTACCTGGTCGGGATCGAAGACCCCCTCGACGTAGTAGCCATGGCTGAAAAGCACCAGCGTGCCGTTCCAGTTCTCCGGAACCTCCACGCGGTACTCTGCGCCGTCGATCGAGCCGGCGTAGGAACGCCTTTCGCCCGAACCATTCATGCGTTCCGGGATCGACGCGGTCGCCCCGGTCACCGGACCGGCCGCGACCAGGCCGGCCAGCAGCGCGACGAACATCGCCCTCCGCAGCATGCGTGTCTTCCGTGTTCTCCTCATGCCGTTGATGACCATCCCGGCCGCGAAAACTCATCGGCTGTGAACCGTTGAGCTCTGCGCTCAACTTGCGGGGTCGTCGGTCGAAGGCGCACGCTGGATGCGGAGGCGTGATCGATGTCATTGGGGGGATGATGGCTCGCACCCACCAGGAGCAGGAACCGCGCTCGTTCCTCGCCCGTCCTGAAGTCCGCCGTATCGCCGGGTTCGCCGTTCTTGCGGTGATCAGCCTGGTATTCATCTTTCAGAACACCGCACCGACAACGGTCCGGCTGCTCGTTCCGGAGGTCACGATGCCTTTGTGGGCTGCGCTCCTGATTGCGTGGGTCCTCGGGCTCCTGGCAAGCATGTTCACGCTGCATCGACGTCGCTAGCAAAGGTCGCCACGGCCAGACTCCTCGCGTGCGGGTTGCCGCGTGGGGAGGCCACCGGAGATGGCCAGCGCCGCGAGCGCGATCAGTGCCAAGACAGACAGCGCTGCCCGCAAGCCGTCGAGTCTGGCCCGCGCGTTCTCTTCTACGATCGCCTCGGCCGTCGGTGCAGGCACCCCCGCGGCTTCAAGAGCGGGCTCCAGTTCGGCATCGGGGATAAATGGGATGCCACCGGCCAGCTCCACCTGCGCCTTCGACGACACGTCTTCGGGGACCGCCGGATTGGCCTGGATTCCGGAGAAGAAGGAGGTGGTGAGCGCCGAGATCAGGACGGCGCCGGCGAGTGCAGTCCCGATGGAGGCACCCAGGTTGGTGACGGTGTTCTGCAAGCCGCCAACCTCTGCGCTCTGGTCGTCCGGAACCGCTGACACCGTGACACTTCCGAGCTGCGATGCCAAGGCACCCACGCCCAAGCCTGCGAGGAGAAGCGGCCATGTGACGATCTCGGGACCCGCGCCGAAGTCGAGGGCTGCGACCAGCGCCACGATCCCCAGGAACAGTGCCAGGAAGCCGAGCCGCACCACGCGACGTGGGGAGGCATCCGGAAGGAGCTTCGGCACACCGACCGCGGCGGCCAGAAGCGTGATCGAGAGAGGAAGGAGCCGTGCACCTGTCTCGACGGCCGTCAACCCGAGCGCGATCGACAGGAAAAGCGGTACCGAGAAGAACAGCCCGGCCTGCAGCAGGTACTGGAAGAAGAATGCTGTAAGCCCGCCGCGAAGCTGCGTGTGGGCCAGTATCGCCGGGTCGAGGAGTACCGGGTTACCGCGGTCGCGGCAGCGCAGCTCCCACGCAAGAAACCCGAGCAGGACAACACCCCCGGCGAGGATCAGCCAGATCACCGGGGACAGACCCAACCATGCCGGAGCGCTGGGCTGCGGTCTGATGAAGCCCCAGGTGCCAGAGCGGAGGATCCCATACACGATGAGGCCAAGGCCGAGCGCCGACAATACGGTGCCCACATAGTCGAGCCGAATCCCGGACTCAGGCGGAGTATCCGACATCCGCCTGACCAGGACGAGGATGCCAAGGACAACGATCACTTCTCCTGCGAACACCCAACGCCACGATGCGTACGACGTGAGCAGCCCGCCGATGAGCGGCCCCACGGCCACCGCGATCGCACCCGCCGCTGCAACGAGGCCGTAGGCACGGGGCCGGTCACTCCGGCCGAAGTTCGACGCGACAAGCGCTACGACGGCCGGCATGATGAGCGCGGCGCCGACGCCCTCGAGCAACGACCAGCCGATCAGGAGGACCACCAGGTTTGGTGCGAGCGCCGTCGTGAACGATCCCAAGCCGTAGATGACGCATCCGATGGCGAAGGCACGCCTACGACCGATGATCTGGCCAATCTTGCCGCCAGTGATCATCAGCGACGCCATCACCAGTGTGTACATGGTGATGGCCACCTGGACACCGGTGACCGTCGTCCCCACATCTCTTGCCACCGACGCGATCGACACGTTCATCACCGAACTGTCGAGCGTCATGAGGAACTGTGCCGACGCCAAGGTCAGCAATACCAGCTGTGACGCTTCGGCGGTGCGTTCGGCTCGGCCAGTCACAGCGTCCCCTGCCATCTGAGTCCCGTCACGTCGACTGGACGAGCATTCCCGAGAACGGGCGCACCGACACCCACCAGCATCCAGCCAGGCGGCCGTCGTCGTACCTCTGTCCGGTCTGCGTTCGATCGGCGGCCGTGCGCGGACGGATCCGGGTAAGCGCTCTCCCACTCGTGCGAGACTGCTGTAGCTGAGCTCGCGACCATGGCCGGCGAGCATGCTCGGCCGCGCGCCGCGACGCAGGACGAACGACGCCGTCGACCACAGGGACGAGATGACTGCGATATACCCGGCAGCGCTGACAGTGGACGATCGGACGAGACCGCTGGCCACCCAGCAGGTTCCGCGGTTCGGCTGGCTTCTCACCGTCGACCGCGAGCGCGAGGTGGGCCAGGATCACCGCCGCTGCGAGGTGGGCTCTGGCGACCGTCGAGACGACGCACCGGACGAAGGGCAGGCCGCGTACCAGATCGTTGTCACCGACGGATCGGGCGACATCGTCTGGGATTCCGGCAAGGTCCACTCAGCGCGGCAGGGCCACGTGCCCTACGCCGGGGCGCCACTCGAACCAGCCGCCGCATACACCTGGACAGTGCGCGTCTGGGCAGGCGACGGCGACGACGCACCGTCGGAGTGGGCACCGGCCGAGTCGTTCGAGTACGGACTGCGAGACGAGGACTGGCACGCGGACTGGATCAGGCGCGCGCCCGGCGGCTCTGGCCCGCTCTCGCAGGTCGACGGCGCGATCCGGGCGGCGGGCGGCGCCGCGACCCTGCTCCGGGAGCCTCCGTCGATTCCTGCCGACTGCGTCGTCGAGTTCCGGGTACGCGTGCAGATCCGGTCGGCCGGCTGGGTGCTGCGGAGCGTGGACGGCACGGGCGGCTACGTGTGGCGGTTGGTTCCACGCCAGGGACTTGCGTTCCACGTACTCCGCGACGGTGTGCTCGGCCCGGCGGAGATCGTTCCCGTCGACGTCGGACGTGACCAGGACCACCGGGTGGTCGTGGTCGCCAGGGGCGGATCGTTCGAGACCTCGGTCGACGGAGTGGTGGTCGACCGTCGCCATGACGGCACGTACGCGACCGGACGGTTCGGCCTCTTCCAGCGCGACGGAGAGCAGGCCGAGTTCTCCGACCTCACCCTGCGGGCGGCTGACGGCGAGCCGCTCCTCGGCCCGCCAGAGACCAGCCAGCTCACGGCGTGGGACAACACCTGCAGGGTTCGCCAGATCGACGAATGGACGCTGGCCCGCCGCGAGTTCGACCTGCGGGATGGCGAGCTGATCCGCGCCCGTGCCCACATCGCCTCCCACCACCACGCCGACCTGCGGGTCAACGGCGTGCGGGTGGGCGGTCGAGCCTCCTTCGCCTATCCCGGTGAGGGTTACTACCAGGTCGTCGACGTCACCGAGCCGCTCGCCGGCTCGCGCCGGGCGGTCGTCGGCGTCCTCCTGCACTGGTACGGCAACGGGCAGGGTCGCCCTGCCGCCGAGCCCGGTCTGCTCGTCCGCCTGGTGCTCGACTACGCCGACGGTGCGCGCCAGGAGATCGTCAGCGACAGTTCGTGGACGGTGTGCGAGGGTCCCTACCTCCAGGTCGGCTACCGGAACGACGAGGGTGACCCCATCGAGCACCTCGACCTGCGGAGGATCCCGGAGGGCTGGGACCAGCCGGGCTACGCCGACGACGACTGGCACCACGCCGACGTCGTCGGCCGTCACCCGGTCCCTCCGTTCACGCGGCTGCGACCCCAGGAGGCGCAGTTGGCCGAGGTGCCGGTGCGGCCTGTCGCCCTGCTCACCGCGAAGGACGGGACCCCGGTCGCCGACTTCGGCCGGGTCATCCCCGCGCGGCCGGTGGTGCGGTTCGCCGCGGGCGTGGCTGGTCGTCTCGTCCGGATCCGCGCCGGCTACAACCTCACCGACGTCGGCCGGGTGGCGACGTCCAACCTGCTCACGCAGGGCACCGACATGTCCTTACCCTGCACGCAGACCGATGGCCCGCAGACGTACTCCGCGTTCACGCATCTGGGTTTCCGCTACCTCGAGATCCCCGACGCCGGTGAGGAGCTGAGCGTGGACGACGTGAGCGCGGTCGTCGTCCACGCCGAGCCGCCGTCGTTCCTGTCCGCCGCCCGCTTCGAGTCCTCCGATTCCACGCTCGACGCGGTGTTCGACCTGCTCCGAACGTCGGCGCTCTACGGCATCCAGGAGCAGTTCGTCGACACGCCCACCCGGGAGAAGGGGCAGTTCCTCGCCGACGCGGTCAACATCTCCTACGCGACGATGGCGGCCTTGGGTGAGCGCACGTCCACCCGGCAGGCCATCCGCGAGTTCCTGGCCTCGGCGGAGCGGTACTGGCATGCCGACGACGAACGCGGCCGCTACAACGCCGTCTACCCCAACGGCGACGGCAAGCGCGACATCCCCGACTTCTCGCTGATGATGCCGTCGTGGGTACGCCGCTACCACCTGGAGTCCGGCGACGTCCCGCTCGTCCAGGAGGCGTATCCCGCGCTGTGCGACACCGCGGGGTACGTCCTGCGCCACATCGCCCCCGACGGGCCGTGCGCGGGACTCGTGACCGAGCTCGCCGGCGGCGGTGGCCCCTATCTCCACGGCATCGTCGACTGGCCCGCGGTCGGCCGGTTCGGCTACGACATGGCCACAGCAGCCCGGACGACCGTCAACGCGCAGGGCGTCGGCGTGCTCCGCGATGTCGCGTACCTCGGACGCGTCCTGGGCCGTCCCGAGGCCGAGGTGGCGCTTTACGACGAGCAGGCCGACCGGCTTGTCGAGGCGATCAATCGTTCCCTGCTCCGTCCGGACGGGCGCTACACCGACGGGCTCCTCCCCGACGGCACGCAGAGCCCGCACGCGGGGCAGCACGCGACGTCGTTCGCGATCGCGTTCGATGTCGCGCGGCCCGAGGTGTGGGAGCCGGCCGCCGACCACCTCGAAAGCCTGGGCATGCGGCAGGGACCGCTGACCGTCCACCACCTCCTGCGGGCACTCGGCAGGGTGGACCGGACCGATGCGGTGCTCCGCCTGCTGACCAACGCCGAGGACCTCGGCTGGGCGAAGATCCTCGCCGACGGTGGCACCTTCACCTGGGAGGCATGGACGCTCGACGAGGGCACGAACCACAGCCAGTCGCACGGGTGGGGTGCGCAAGCCGCGGTTGATGTTCTCGAGTTCCTGTTGGGCATTCGGGTCACCTCGCCCGGTGCGGAGAGGGTCGAGGTCCGACCGCCGATGTGCGCGCTGACCTACGCCCGCGGTGCGGTGCCCACCGCACGCGGCATGGTGTCGGTGGACTGGGAGCGGAGCGGCGAGGAGTTCCGGGTCCGCGTCGACGTCCCCGCGAACGTCGTCGCGACCGTCCGGCTGCCAGGGCCGGGCGGCGACGACACGGCGGTCGAGGTCGGACCGGGACGCTCGCAGGTTGTGAGATCCGCCAACGATCAGTGACGCGGTGCCTGGCGGTGGCGGCGTCCTGCTTCCGGGCAGGTGACGGCGCACGCAGGGTGCAAACGGATTGCACAGCTCACGGCGCCCGCGACAGCCTGGCGGCGTGGTGGACAAAGGCGTGGCGGCACGAGCGGTGGACGTGAGTGTCGACGAACTTGTGGGTGCGGCGTTGTCTGTGCTGGAGCGGGAGCGGCCGGACATCGCCGTGGCTCCGGTACGGCTGGTGTACACGGGTTTCTCCAGCCATGTGTTGACTACCGGGTCGGGCTTCGTCGTCCGCGTTGCGCGTACCCCTGAGGCGGAGGTCGGCCATCGCCGGGAGACTCGGCTGCTCCCGGTCGTGGCGTCCGTGGTGTCGGTGGCCGTGCCGCTGCCTGTCTGGCGGCTGGAGCCGGGCCCGCGGTCGCGGTTCGGCGCGATGGCCTACCGCCGGATCGAGGGCGCCGCGCTGCCGCGCGACGGCGACCATTCGAGGGAGCTGGTCGTCCAGCTCGCGGACTTCCTCGTACGACTCCACCGGACGCGCGAGGAATCGGTGACTGCGACGGTGGCCCCTCTGGCCAGCTGGAAGCATCGCGCGATCGCGACGACGAGCAGGGCGGTTGACCACCTCGCCGGAGAGCTGCCAGCGGCTACGCACCGGCGGCTCGTTGCGTGGCGGGAAGCGTACGTACGCCACCTCGACCACATGCCCGACGAACGGGCGGGCGTAGTGCATGGTGATTTCTGGCACGACAACATCGTGAGCCGCGGCAACCAGCTCGCTGGGATGTTGGACTGGGAGGCCGCCGCACTGGCCGATCCGGCGGTCGACCTCGCGCCCGTGTGGGACATCGACGAGAACCTCGGGGCACGGCTGCTGGACTCCTACCAGCAGCAGGCCGGGCACGACCCCGCCTTGCCGCACCGCATCCGCCTGTTCCGGATCGCTCGCAACGTCGGCGGCATCACCTGGTCTCTCGACAACAACGACCCCGAGGAGTACGACGACTCTCTGACCAAGGTCCACGACATCCTGCACCTGCTCTAATCGGTGCCCGACGGGTGCAGCGACGTCGCGCCGCGGTGACCACGGTGGGCGACCGGGCGAGCATCAGCGATCGCTGTGCACGTGGTCGGCGAGCCATCGCATGAAGGGCCGTAACTCCTCGAGTGCGTCGAAGACGTGGGCACGAGCCGTTGGCGTGTGGAGCCAGTCCTCGCAGCCGAGGTATTTAGTGGCGGTCAATGTGCGGTGCCGCAACAGGTGAGCGCGGTCGTGGCCGGGGGGAAATCCGTGGGGAGTGCGTTCCATGACATCGCCCGAGAGCTCATATCCCTTGCCTTGCAGGGTTGCCAGTATGTCGACGAGTTGCTCGCCGGCAGGACCTGCCACGGCGGTGCGGTAGCCGCCGAGGCGGCGATTCCACCGGTGGCCCTGGACGACCAGGCCGTCCAGATCGAACGTCACGATGCACTGGTTGCCGTCGCCCATCAGGAACAGTGCCCGTTGTCGCTGCCAGGGCCAGATCATCTTGTCGAAGCCCCACACGAAGAAGTCCTCGTATGCCGGGTCCATGTCGGCGATGTCCTGCAGCAGCGCGACCATCGGCTGTCGTACGAGACGCTCGCGATCATCTCGCAGCCGCCGGCGCTCTTCCATCGTCGGCTCACCGTCAAGGCGCAACAGGACGTCGAAAGCCTGCTCCGGCCAACCGTCGAAACGTCCCATGGCACACCATTCTGTGGGGAACAGCGAACGCGCGAAAGCCCTCGAGGCGGCGTGGAGCGGAGTGGAGCTGACCTTTGGCTCTGGCCAGCCAAGGTGCCGCGCGAAAGGGTGGGTGGTATCGGGCAGGTGGTCGGTTGTACGCATTGGCGGCAATAAATCCGTAGTGGCACATGGTCCGGACACGGGTTTCCATTCAGCTGAGCATGCCTGCCGGATATGGCCCGTTCCCTACTCCGGATCACCTGGCGGAAGCCGGTGGACAGTGGCGTCGAATTCGGGTTCGCGTGGTGGTGACGGCCCGTCGGATGAGGACCAGCGGGCCGAGCTGGAGCGGCTGCGTTCCGCCGCGGCAGCTGCGCAGGCAGATGCCGCCGAGGCGCGGGCGGAGGCCGCCGCGTTACGTGCTCAGCGAAGTGGCGAGGTTCCAGCAGCCCCACAACGGCCAGGTGGGAGAGGGCGCTGGCGTACGCCGATCGCTGTGTTACTTGTTCTTCTTGGTTCCCTCTTCGCACCCCTTGCCACTGCGGCGGTCTGGGTCCATACGGAGCTGTCCGACACGGAGCGCTATGTCGAGACCGTGGCACCCCTTGCTACAGATCCAGCCGTACAGGCAGCGGTCGCCGGTCGCACGACCGACGCGATCATCACCCGCCTGGACGTCGACCGCGTGCTACGGCAGGCGATCAACGCGATCATCGCAAGAACCGACCTGCCGCCAGTCCTCGCGGACCGGCTTCGTGGTGTATCAGGTGCGATGTCGGACGGGATCCACAGCTTCGTCGAGACCCGGGTCGGCAATCTCGTACGCAGCGACCAGTTCGCCCACGCATGGGTGCAGGCCAACCGGGTCGCCCACCAGGAGATGGTCAACGTGCTGTCGGGACAGGAGAGTGCAGCCACCGTCGAAGGCGACGTGGTCAGCCTGCAGCTCGGCCCGTTCATCGAGGTCGCGAAACAGGATCTCACCGATGCGGGCTTCACCCTCGCCGAGAGCCTTCCCCCGATCAATCCCAGTATCGAACTCTTCCGGACCGAGGCTCTGACCAAGGCGCAGTCCGCATACACCTTGCTCAACCGGCTCAGCAGCGCCCTGCCCGTGCTCTCCGTTGGCTGCCTCGCGGCCGGTGTCGTTGTGGCGCGCCGGCGCCGCCGGATGCTCGTTGCCGCAGGGCTCGGGGTTGCCGGTGGCATGGTCCTGCTCGGTGTCGTGCTGGCGATCGGACGCGCGATCCTCCTCCGTTCCGTTGAGTCCTCCGCCGCTGGCGCCGCGATCTACGACACGCTGGTCCGCTATCTCCAGGACCAGCTGTGGACGCTCGGTGTGCTCGGACTGGTGGTGGCGTGCGGAGCGTTCATGACGGGTCCATCGACCATCGCGTCACGCACCCGCTCGTTCGTGGCCGCCATGATCCAACGACTACAGGTGTGGACGGAGTCGCACGGCTTGCACGTCGGGACCGCCGGCCCCTGGGTGTACGACAATGCGCGGTGGCTGCGGGTGATCGTCATCGCGGTCGCCGGACTGATCCTTGTGGCGTGGCACCAACCCGGCGTCCTGGTCGTCATCTCGCTCGCCGGCAGTGTTGTCGTCGCACTCGCCCTCATCGCGTTCCTCGCCCGGCGTGGACCAGCTGATCGTGACGCAAAGCATTAGCGTTGCGGTTTCAGCGGGTTGCACATCAATTGGGTCGGTCCTCCAAGGGAGCCCTGAAAATTGCCCGGCAGTAGTCGCTTCGACTGGCCTATTCTTACTGCGTGGCAGGCTGAAGACGCCTGGTCCAGTCTGTTGGGGGATGACATGGATTTTCCATTGCTCAGCGCGTTTCTCACGATGGCGTTCTTTTTCTTGTGGATCTTGTGGATCTTCCTTCTGGTCAAAATCATCGTCGACATTTTCCGCAGTCATGACCTTGGCGGCTGGGGCAAAGCAGGATGGCTGTTGTTCGTGATCGTCCTGCCGTTCCTCGGTGTGTTCGTCTATCTCATCGCGCGTGGCCGCTCCATGAGTGAGCGGGAGATGGCAAAGGTCAAGGAACAAGAACAGGGTTTCCAGGACTACGTGCGGAGCGCCGCGCGAGTGCCCACTCAGGCCGACGAGCTCAGCAAGCTCGCCCAGCTCCGCGACCACGGAGACATCTCCGACGCGGAGTACCAGAAAGCAAAGGCGAAGCTGCTCACCTGAGGAGAACCCCGATCCGGACGACGGGCCAGCCTTGGCGACCGGCAGGTGTTCAGGTCGCTTGCCGGGCGGCCCGTAGGACGTAAGCACCAACCGCGAGGCGGCTACGTCAGCTCGCTCAGTATCCAGTCGAAGAGTTCGAGAGCGACTCTTACACGCTGCGGTGTCTCGGAGAGAAAGAGCTGCCGATACAGCGCCTCCACGTCGGCAGGTCCTGCCAGGTCTTGGAGGTGGGGTTGTACCGAGCTGTTCGGGGGAGTGGCCGGTTGTTGGCCGCCCACAGGCCCTCCATGATTCCCCAGGAGCTGGTCCCGGTGGCGAACGCGGCCTTCAACAGATCGCCACCGCTCATGGCGACCCGGATCTTGTCCTGGGGATAGCGAAGGCGGGCGGCGAGGTCGGACCTCTCCTGCTCGGTGACCTGGTAGGTGTCGAACCGATGTTGCGCTTGCTGTCTCAGGCTTGGGAGGACACCTAGCGGGTCGTAGAGGATTCGTCCGTCCAGGTAGGCGTAGACGTGCATCGGGTTCGCTTCGAGGGTAGCTCGGGCAGTTTCCACGTCGGAGTATCCGCGCTCGACGAGAATGCCGTCCCGCAGCTCTTGCTGAGCTGGTCTGTGCAGGCCGTCTGCAAGGATGAGCCGCAGGTCGATGTCCGTTCCAGGCAAGGCGTCGCCTCGGGCGAGCGAGCCCGTCAGGAGCACCCCGACGACGTCTTCCTCTTGCTTCGCTTCATCGATCAGATCGTCCAGCATGGCGCCGTACAAGGCGGACATGGGTGGGCCTCTCGTCTGCGACATGTCGATGCGGTCACATGATTGTGGCACGCGCATCGCCGGGTCCCTCGCTGCTACAGGGCCGAGAGCAGGTCTGCTCGCGGGTCCTTTCCCCGGAGCATCATGCCCGCGGCCCGCACCTCGCTTGCGGAGAAGGATCCCTTCAGCAGACGCGCGTTCGCGTCCTTGTACTCGAAGACAATCGCACGCCGTGGAAACGCGGACGTGTTGGGGTGGGAGCTGTGCAGCGTCATGCAGTGCCAGAACGCCACTCCACCAGCCTTGACCGGCAGAGCGACCTCCCGCGCGTCGAACTCGGCGGTGTCACCCTGAACCATCTCCGTGAACTCGTCGCCATGGAAGTGGTTGAGGAGGCCATCCCGGTGGCTCCCGGGGACGACCCGAACACAGCCGTTCTCCAAGGTCGAGTCGTCGAGATAGACCTGGCATGCGACCAGGCTGGCGCGGTCGTGTACGAAGAATGCGAAGTCCTGGTGCCACGGCGCCCGGCTCCCTTGCCGCGCCGGTTTCATCATCATCATGGAGTAGTAGAGCTGGATGTTGGGGCCGATCAACATCTCCACCGTGTCGAGGATCCGGGGATCCCGTGCCAGTGCCATCCATTCGCCGCCCAGCTCGTGCGGTTCGGCGATCTGCTGGACGATGGGTGCTCCACCGCCGTCGCCGAACGTGTGGAGGATGAACCGGTCTGTGCTCTGGGTCAGTCCTTCGGCCCGGGCGGAGAGTCGGTCGGCACTGCCGCGCAAAGACTCCACCTCAGCAGGCGAGAACACCTCTTCGAGAACGAGATATCCGTTCTCTTTCCAGAAGTGGCGGCGCTGGTTGTCATCCATGTTCGCTTTTCCCTTCGTACGCTACCGACCCCGCAGACGGAATCTCTTCGACGACCTACCTGTCGAAGGTCACCACATCACCAGACGGCCATCGCGCCGCCGTCCACGATGACGGTCGTGCCGTTGACGAACGCCGAGTCCTCAGATGCCAGGAACACGGCGACGCGCCCGATGTCGTCGGGAAAGCCGACTCGTCCTAGCGGCGTCTGCGCCGCCTCCTGGTCGAAGTTGCCCTGCTCGAACGCCTGCTGCCCGCCGGTACCTTCGGTCACGATCACCCCCGGGGCGATCGCGTTGACGCGGATGCTGTGTGGTCCGAACTCCGAGGCGAGCGAGTACGTCAGTTGCTGCAGGCCGCCCTTGCTGGCGTCATAGGCGCTCCCGCCCACCGAAGCGCCACCGTAGTGCCCGGAGCAGGAGGTGATGTTGACGATAGCGGCACCGCCTCGTTTCTTCAGCTCTGGAAAGGCGTACTTGGCGCAGAGCCAGGGTCCGACGAGGTTGACGGCGAGCACGTGCTCGAACTCCGCGCGGGTGAAGTCGGCCACGGACTTGAACGGAAAGACGCCGGCGTTGTTGACCAGCACGTCCAGCCCTCCGGACTGCTCCACCGCCGTCGCGATCATGTTCTGCACCGCTACCTCATCGGACACATCGGCCTCGATGAGGTGGCACGGGTTGCCGAGGGCCTCGATCTCGCCTCGCGCGCGCTCCATCCGCTCGACCGAGAGATCCACGAGTACGAGGTGGGCTCCCTCCCGGGCCATCGCGAGGGCTATGCCCAGACCGTTTCCCTGGGCACCACCGGTGACCAGAACGGTCCTGCCGGCGAGTCGTTTGCTGTGGTCATCCACGATCGTCACTCCACATCGACGCGTCCGTTGACTTTTCGCCGTCCCATCGGGCGACAAAGCTGCTCCTGACATCCACCGCGTGCCCGGTCGTCGACGACCGGGCGGCGGCCTCGATGACCTCTACCACGTGCAGGGCGTGCTCCGCGCTGGGCAGTGGTTCCCGGCCGGTGGTGATGCAGTCGATCAGGTGCTCGACACCGAGGAGGTGGTCAGGGCCCGCCGCCCGACCTGTCCCGGGCGGCCTGATCGTTTCCCATTCACCATGCGGCCTCAGGACCTCGACCGGTGCGGCCACATCGAGCAGGTTCAGCTCGATGGTTCCCTGCAGGCCGCACAGTTCCAGTTGGGGCGCGTGGCTCCCCTGCACGACGTTATTCGTGGACACCGAGGCGAGCCGTGACGTGCCGAGGTCGAGGAGAAGGTGCCAGTTGTCGTCAACCTCGATCGGCACCTCCGTGCCTCGCGCGGGTCCGTCCGGAACGACGAACCTGTCTTGTGCTCGGGCGGTCATCGCGACAACCCGCCGTACCGGACCCAGCAGTCCGGTGATGGCGTGCAGCGGGTAGACGCCCATGTCCATGGCCGGGCCGCCCCCGCGGATGAAGTACTGACTCGGATCGGAAGGAAACCCGTGCCAAGGCGGTACGCCGCCGAACCCGGATCCGCGAACGGAGTAGACCGGGCCGATGGCGCCCTCTGCCAGCAGTTGGTGGGCGATGCGTACCTGCGGAAACAGCAGGACCGAAGGTGCGGAGACGAGGACCAGACCGGCTTGCTGCGCGTGATTGAGGAGAGTCAGCGCCTCGGCCGACGACGTCGCGATGGGCTTCTCGGTATAGACGTGCATGCCGTGCTTCAGCGCGGCCATTGTCGTCCGGTAGTGCAGCTGTATCGGCGTCAGATTGACGACAACGTCGCAGTCGATCTCTGCAAGCATCCGCTCGTAGTCGGTGTACCACGAAGGAACGTCGTACTGCGCCGCCACCGAACGCGTGCGCTCCTCGGTTCGCCCACACACGGCGACGAGGTTCACCCGGTCCCGCAGCCGGGTGAGCTCGGGGAGGTAGTCGCGCTGGGCGACGTCGCCGCACCCCAGCAGCGCCATCCTCAACCGGCCCGGGTGGTCGGTCACAGCACGCTCTCCAGCTCCGCCTGGCAGACGCGTTGTGCCTCAGCCAGTGCCGCCCGAGGGCGAGCGGCCTTGTTGGCGACCTGCTCCAAGGCGCGCCGCAGCTGATCTGTGGCAAAGCTCTGCACGGGGGAGTTCCACATGGGGGTCGCGATGTCCAGCTGTCGACGGAAGAAGTCGGTCGCCTCCTTCGCGAAGTCCTCGCCGCGCTTCTCCACCACCCGCGATGGGGCGATGCCGCCGGCGACGTTGGCGTTGGTCGGCACCCCGGTCGCGGTCGCGTACAGAGCCAGCGCACCGTCCACACTCAGGTGATCCAGGTAGGCGAAGGCCCCCTCGGCGTTGTCGACGCCGGCGGGGATGGCGAGCCAGTTCGGCCAGTATCCCGAGGTTGGCTCGCTCCCGCTGGGTCCGACGGGGATGGAGGCGATGTTCCAGTGTTCGAACTTCGGCTCGACCTCGTAGAGGTCGCCCATCACCCATGCGCCGGTCAGCATCATCGCCAGTCGCTGGTTCTGGAAGGCCGGCGGCTGCCCCTGCTCTCCTGGATACGCACCCCACGCACCGGACTCCGCGACCTTCCGGATGTTCCCCTGGTACTCCTCGTCCAGCCAGGACAAGAAGAACTCCAGCATCTCGACGTTCGACTCGGAGTCGATCACGTACCGTTGGTTCTCGGCGTCGAAGATCTGGCCGCCGTTCGATGCCGCCCACATCGGAAGCTCTTCGGCGGGGTCGCCGACCAGGAAGCCCGGGATGAATCCCGCTGCCTCGAGTTTGTCCCCTTTCCAGCGGGTGAACTCCTTGGACAGGCTGCGCAGCTCATCCCACGTCTTCGGGAAACTGTCGCGGTCGGCAGGAATTCCTTTCTCCTCGAACCAGTCCTGGTTGTACCACAGGGCGTAGGAGTCGGCTTGGAAGGGAAGTCCGTACGTCTGGCCCTCGAACTGGCAGCTCGCCAGGAGCGCCTCGGGCCAGTTGTTCTCCTGAGAGTTCTCAGACGCTGCCATGAACTCGTCCAGGCCAGTGAGAGAGCCGCGGACCGCCAGCGACATCGGCGTTTCCCACAGGACCATGGCCTGAGGCGGGTTACCCGCAGCGATACGGGCGAGCAGGACCTCCATGAAAGCCTGCTGCCCGGTGTGCCGGTGAATCCGCACCTTGACACCTTGGTTGCTCTTCGAAAACGCGCTGGCAATTTCCTTGTGTGTCGTGAAGAAGATGTCACTTCCGCCTGGGAGCCAGAACAACACCTCGGCGTCGCCGTCAGCCCGCGGTCCCGAGTCGTCGTCGCAGCCGAACAGGGCGAGCGCACCCCCTCCGACACCGACCGCGCGGAGGAAGTCGCGCCTCCGAACCCCGTGTGTGGGTCTACCGATGGTAGCCATCTGTCGCTCCTCTACGTCAATGATCAGTGCCGGTCACTCGGCGCTCCAGCATTCACGCCGAAGCTTCGGCGGTGAACCGGCAGATAAGAAGGCGCCATCTCGAGAGAACACACGTCGACGAGACGGCCGTGTCATCACCCCACACGTTTCGTTCCGGAAAGCGTTTCGCGCGTACGAACGGCGCGCGGAAGTGAAGCCCGGCGATCTCGTAGGTTCGCCCGGAATCGATACCGGTCGCCTCGGTAGGTGATCCGGCCGATCTCGAATGTTCGGTCGAGTTGGTCGAAACACCGGTAGTCGCCCACCAGGACGGATTCGCCTTCGTCCAGGCCGAGCAGTTCGGCTTCTCGCCCCGTGACACCCTTCGCCTGGAGTACGTACGAAGCACGAACCGGGTGGACATCGCACCGCTGGCGAAGTGCGGCGTAGAGCGATGCATTCGTGTAGTCGAGCGAGGTGACCGCGGCCGCCAGGTTGACCGGTAGCCGGGCGCTCGCGAGAGCGATGGGTACGTCGTCGAGCTTTCGCAACCGGTCAAGGCAGAAGACCTCGGAACCGGGTGCGACCCCGAGTTGCTCGGCCTCGTCGATCGTCGCCGTCCGGGTGTCCTGCTCGAGGACCTCTGCTGAGGCACGCAGGTCGCGGGCGGCGGCCATCTCGGTGAAACTCAAGGGCATCTCCTCGCCCTCCTCCACCATGGCCGTGACGTGCCACCCACGGCCTTGTCTGGCTTCGACGAGGCCGTCGTCGGCCAGGGCGCGAAGCGCGACTCGCAGCGTGGCCCGGCTGACCCCGACGCGCGAGCTCAGCTCACGCTCCGGTGGCAGTCGGCTGCCAGCACCGAACGCCCCACGAGCGATCGCCCCCGCGACAATCCGGTACACCTGCAGCGCCGGCGGCTCATCGTTCCCCGTGCGGACGCTTCCGACCATCGCTCACCTCGCCTGGGATCGAGTGAGTTGTCTGGCAAGGTAGACCACTCCAGTCCAGTTGACAATGGTGGTTCGCCACGGAGGTCCGCGGAGGGTTGGCCAATCCTCGCCAGTGAGCTCGGCCGCGGGTTCTCGTCGCCGCGTCTATCGTCGGGCGGTCGAGTCGCCGTCGGGCGGTCGAGTCGCCGTCGGGCGGTCGAGTCGCCGTCGGGCGGTCAGCGCGCGGCAGGGCCGGGGAGGATCTCGACCTCGTCGGGTCCTTGCAAGGTCTGCCCGCAGCGCGAGCAGGCGAGCGGCATCTCGACCTCGCCTCCGCAGCCGGCGTGGTGGACCAGGCGCGGGGGACCGGCGGTCCCGGCACGGTGCCGGTCGCCCCATCGCATGAGCGCGAGAAGGACCGGCAGCAGGTCGAGCCCCTTCGCGGTGAGGTGGTACTCGTTGCGTACCGGGCGCTCCTGGTAGGGAACCCGCTCGACGAGCCCGTCCTCGACGAGCCGGTTGAGCCGTTCGGTCAGGACGTTCCGTGCGATGCCCAGGCTGTCCTGCAGGTCGCCGAAGCGCCGCAGTCCGAAGAACAGGTCACGCAGGATCAGCAGGGTCCAGCGCTCGCCGACGACCTCGAGGCTCCGGGAGATCGAGCAGATCTGGTCCTCGTAGGTACGTCCAAGCACGAGAACGACCGTACCACTTGATGGTTGCGTGAAACAACCCACGGGGTCTAATGTGTGAGTTTCATGATGAAACTAGCGAGATGAGCGGAGCACGATCATGGCGAATGCACCAGTCCTTGTCGCCGGCGCGGCCGGCGGAGTTCAGGGATCGACGGGCAATCTCGTGGCGCGAGGCCTGCTGGAGAAGGGAATTCCGGTGCGCGCATTCGTTCGTACCGACGACGACCGCGCGGCAGCGCTGCGGACGCAGGGTGCGGAGGTGTACGTCGGCGACCTGCGCGAGATCGCCGACGTCGGCCCTGCTCTGCGCGGTGTCGAGCGGGCGTTCTTCACCTACCCGGTACGCGACGGGCTGCTCGAAGCGAGCGCCGTGTTCGCAAGCGCGGCGGCCCGCGAGGGTGTCCGGCAGGTCGTCGAGGTTTCCCAGCTCGCCCCGGAACCGCACGCCGGTACGCCTCGGCTTCGCCAGCACTGGGTGTCCGAGCAGGTCTTCGACCATGCTGGTGTCGGCGCCGTCCATCTGCGCGCCACTGTGTTCTACGAGAACATCCGCGCACTCATCACGACCGGGCCGAACGGCCACCAGTTGGTCATGCCTCTGGGTGGACAGGACGCCGTGCTTCCGTTGGTCGGTGGGCGCGACGTGGCCAGTGTCGCAGTCGGGATCCTGGCCGCGCCGGAAGTCCGGCCGGCGGGCTTTCATCGGCTCGTCGCCGGATTCGCCAGCGTCTCCGACGTCATGGCGGCGTTCGAGGTCGCCACGGGTCGGCCACTGCACTATGTCGACGTGCCGAGCCAGGCATGGAAGCAGTCGATGCTCGACAACGGCCTGAACGCGCACGCAGCCGCGCACCTGACGAGCCTGTGGGAGGTGTTCCGGGCTGCGGGGGCAGCGAACTGGGCCGACCCAGCGTATGAGCGCAACGACGCGATCGCGCGCATCGGTGGGCAGCGCGCACAGACGCTCGAGGAGTTCCTGCGCAGCAACGCGAGCCACTTCGCCTCGGTCGGCACACCTTGACCCTGTGTGCCGACCGAGGATCGTGCCGCACCCATACAGTGGCGTTCGTCCGTCCGTACGTACGGCCGGACTATGCGACTGATATCGGCTCGGTCTCGGTGCTCTCAGCCTGACGCTGACGCCACCTCCACCCCTGCGGCTGCGCGTAGTGGTGGACCCGAAGCAGCATCACGGCGACCATCGCCAGCATCATCGCCGCGTGGCCGATGTCCATGAGTCCCTTGCCCGACAGCAGTCCCAGGTAGTACGGAACAAGGAGTACGACGAACGGCGCGACCATGGCCACGCCCATCTCGGCGATCATCCGCCAGTGGTGCGCACGGATCCACATCCACAGTCCCATCCCGATGGTCATGTCGAGGGCCATGACAAGGACGTGCGCGTCGGGGCGGTCGCTCAGGCTGGGCCAGAACATGCTCCACACCGGGTCGAGAAGCATCATCCCGGCAGCCATTGCCAGGAACATCTCGATCGCGTGCCGGACGAAGTGCCGCACCGGCGGTCGACGGTGGAGGAGCCAGCCGATGCCGGCGGCGACCGCGGCTCCGACGAGCGCTGCGGCCAGTGCCTGGCCGGTGAGTAACCATGGCCAGGCCGCACCGTTGAGCTCCGTGCGTACCGGGTACTCGAGTGTCTTGGCCACCCAGGTGGCGGTGGCCACGTCCGTCGTCGCGGCCACGTCATGCAGAGCGGCGTCGAACGGGAACTCCCGTTCCGCGTGGAGGTACTCCGCCTCGAGCCCGACGGCGGCGGCCGCCTTCGCGAGGGCGGGGTCGGCCACCTGCGAAGCCGCGAGACCCGGCACGACGAGGCGATCAAGATCCTCACCGACGTCGGCAAGAGTGGCTCTCGGGACGAAGGTGAGCCCGTGCCGCGACCGGATCGGCGTACCGTCCATCGTGACGGTCCGCGGCTCGGCGACGAAGGCGAGCGTGGTGTAGGGACGCAGGGCCGAGGCGAGTTCGATCTCGCCGACCCCGTCGGTCAGCATGACACCCATCCGGGCGGGCTCGCGGTAGCCGAGATTGAACAGCGCCACCGCGTCGGGGAGCTCGACCCGCGACCCGGGCACCGGCGCCGGCCGACCCGGCTGGTAATGCGACCATCCCACCGCGGCCGCGGCCCTGCGGGCGACGGCTTGCCCGGCCTGGCGCTCGAGGATGCGCAGGGCGCCGTCCACTCCGGACAGGACCGCCGCGGTCGTGATGACTCGGCCGTTGTCGACGTACCGGACGTCCTTGGCCCACCGCACCTGCGGATAGCGCTTCTCCATGCCGCCCATGCTCAGGGCGAGCCAGTTCGACGTGGCCTCCTGGCCGTCCAGGAGACCGGCGCGTGCGAGCAACTCGGCGCCGACGCACACACCCATCACCGTGGCGCCGGCGGATGCCTGCGCGGACAGCCAGTCGCGCACCGGATCCGAGGTCACTTCTCTCCCGTCCGGCACCTCGGGTGCGATCACGACATCGACGCCTTCGGGGAACTGGCGTTCCAGCTCGGTGAAGCTGAAGTCG
This sequence comes from Actinopolymorpha sp. B9G3, assembly GCF_040120725.1. Classification (NCBI taxonomy): domain Bacteria; kingdom Bacillati; phylum Actinomycetota; class Actinomycetes; order Propionibacteriales; family Actinopolymorphaceae; genus Actinopolymorpha; species Actinopolymorpha sp. B9G3. The sequence continues at coordinate 154,082 of NZ_JBEEAB010000010.1, forward strand.
GGGACGAGGTCCAGCCCGCCGGAGAGCGGCACCGGTCGACGCACGGGGGCCGCAGTGTAGACGTTGAACTCGCCGGACACCGAGAGGACTTCGTACGGTGCAAGGGCGTCGGCCGCGTTCGCGCCCCTCGAGCTGGCCACGATCACGGCCGTCGGCAGCTTCGGATCATGGTCGGGACGCCCTGCCGCGGCGACGGATGCCCGGACATCCTCGGTCATGACGATCGGGTCCGGGTAGGCGACCGCGATCGCGTCCCGCGCCGGCATCACCCCCACCAGCACCATCACCGCCAGCGCCGCGAGCACGATCCACAGCCCGGTCAGAATCCGGGACGTCCAACGCTTCATGATTCCCTCCAGCCGCAAACGCGAGGATTCTCGCGTCAGTGACAGTACGCCGCTCGGCTTCCTAACGCAAGATGTTTCGCGTTATGCTTCTCGTGTGCGTAACGGACGAGCCATGCAACGGCCCGGAGGGCGGTCCGCCCGGGTGCGGTCCGCCGTGCACGAGGCGGTCATCGACCTGATGGAAGAGCACCCGTGGGAGGAGATGAGCGTTCCCCTCGTCGCGGAGCGATCCGGCGTCCACCAGGCGACCATCTATCGCAGGTGGGGGACCATGTCGGCCCTCCTGAACGATGTGATGATCGAGCGGTTCACCACTGCCGGGGGGGTCCCCGACACCGGATCGCTGCGCGAGGATCTCCTGCGCTACACCGCACAGGTGGCCGAGAGTCTGGAAGACGGGGCGGTCCCGCTGATCCTGCGCGCGACGGTGATGGAGATCCGCCCCGGGGAGGTACGCCAGACGTCGCCGGCGTTTCAGGCGCGCGAGCACCAGCTCCAGGTCATGCTGGACCGTGCCGCCGACCGTGGCGAGCAGGTGCCGACAGTCGAGGAGCTGCTCGAACTCCTGGTGGCACCGTTGTACTTCCGGGCCCTCTTCACCCAACCCGTGCCGGCCAAGCACGTGGAGCGCCTGGTCGACCGACTCCTCGACGTCCTCGCACACCGCGTGCCCGGTCCCGACTAAGGGCTTGGCCGAGTTGGGCCATCGGGCCGGCCAACCCGTCTATCCGGGAGCGGAGTCTGTCGAGGGCGGGGATCCGACCGCGGATGAGTCGGCGACGTCAGGACACTCCTGGGTCAGGCGAAGATGCGTGCGGCGATCGCATGTTCCTGTTCGAGGCACGCCCACTCGTCGGGGTCGTCGCCGTCGTAGACGAGTGCGAGAGGCCCTGTGTAGCCGGCCTGCCGGAGGACTCGGAGCGAGCTGCTGAAGTCGTCCTGGCGGGGGCCGTTGGCGGTGAAGTGGCATTTGGCGTGGCAGGTCTCGGCGCGGCGGGCCACGGCGGCGAGGTTGTCGTACTTGTCGGGCCCGGTCCAGTTGCCGAGGTCGATGAGCAGGCCGACCCGTCCGTCGGCGGCATCGAGGATGGTGTGCACTTCGGTGGGCCCGGCAGTCAGGTCGAACCAGTTCTCGGTGACGACGCGAATTTCGGGGTGATCGGCCGCCAGTGCGGCGAGCCGGCGACCACTGGTGTGCAGTCGCTCCGGGCTCGGCTGCTGCTTGCCGGCGATCACGCGGGCCCGGTGGGCACCCAGGGCGGTGGCGACGTCGAGCCAGCCGTCGATCCAGGCCTGGTGGGCGTCGGCGTCCGTGGGGTGGGTGAGATCGCCGTCGTCGATGAGTACGGCGTCGAGGGTGATCTCGTCGGCGTCGAGGGCTGCGCGCAGGTCAGTCAGGTAGCCCTGCTCGCGGCTGGGGAGGTGGAAGTGGCAGATCTGGAGGGTGTCGTAGCCGCGGCGCCGAAGTTCGGCGGGCAGGTCCAACAGCGCCAACCCGGCGCCGGGCTCGGCCAGGCTGCCTGGCGGGCGGCCGGCTGCGTCGCCGGAGACGTACGAACCGAGGGTGCGGTGAAGTGACCAACTCGAGACGGCACTCATGAGAAATGCGTGCTCCTCCGGGGCGGGGGCGCGGATGCGAGGTCGACGCGTCGTAGTCCTTGCCTGCGATCCTTGCCGAGATGCGTGCCGAGGGACAACCTTGAGTCCAGACCTCGTGGAGCACGGCAGAGGCGGGAAGGCGGGCCGAAGGGGATGACGCTGCACTACTTCATGCACGGGTCGCGTGATTCGTCTCGTGTCGCCGTGACCTTCGACGACGGACCGAATCCACCGCGGACCGAGCAGGTCCTCGACATCCTCGCTGCGGAAGGATGCCAGGCGACGTTCTTCCTCATCGGGAAGTGGGTCGAACGATGGCCCGACACCGTGCGCCGGATCATGGACCGCGGTCACGTGATCGGCAACCACAGTCACACCCACGTGGTGGGTGTCGGCGACTACGACGACGCCGAGGCGGCGATCTCTCATGTCACCGGAGGCGTCAGCAGGTTCGCCCGAGCCCCGGCGTTCGACTACGCCTCGTGCGCGCAGTCGCCGCTCGTCATCTCGGGTGAGCTCGTCCTGATCGACGCGGACGTCAAGCCGTCGGACTGGGCCAAGACGGACGCGGACGCCATCGCCGAGGCGATCCTGTCCGATCCGGATCTCCAGGGCGGTTCGATCATCGTCCTGCATGACAGCTCGGAGCAGGATGACGCCGCGCATCGCCTCGGCCGACCGGTGCCGATGATCGAAGCTCTCCCCACCGTCCTGCGAACGCTACGCCAGCGGGGCTACGAGCTCGTCGGGCTCGACCAGCTGGAGCTCGTTGATCCGGTGCCGTGGAGTCCGGAGGGTCCGCAACCGGAACTCCACCGGGCGGCCCAGACCGCAAGCAATCCTTGAGGGCCGTGTGCCGCAGATGGCATAGCATCTGTCGCCATGGAACCCGCGAGTGTGCGTCCTCTGGGTTGTCATGGGGTGACGGTCACCCGCCTCGGACTGGGTGGCGCCCCCTTGGGCGACATGCGGGAGCGGGTCGATGAGGCGCAGGCATGGGCGACCTTGCAGGCGGCGTGGGACGCCGGTGTGCGGTACTTCGACACGGCAGCGTGGTACGGACGCGGGTTGAGCGAGCACCGGTTCGGCCGTTTCCTCTCGCGTTGTCCCCGTGACGAGTTCTCCGTTTCCACCAAGGTCGGGCGCGTGCTGCGGCCAGCTCGTGACCCGCAACGGTTTGATACGGCACCGTGGGTCGGCGGGCTTCCCTTCGAGGTCGTGTTCGACTACACCTACGACGGCGTCATGCGGTCCTATGAGGACAGCCTGCAGCGGCTGGGCCTGGCCCGGGTCGATGCCCTCGTCGTGCACGATCTCGATCACTGGTTCCACGCGCCCGAGCCCCGTGTGCAGGCGTACCTGGATCAGCTCGTGACCAGCGGGTGGCGCGCTCTCGAGGAACTTCGCAGCAGCGGTGTCGGCGCCGTGGGCGTCGGCATCAACGAGATCGGGATGATCCCGCGCTTTGCCGCGCTGTTCGACGTCGACTTCTTCCTGGTCGCGATGCGATACACCCTCGCCGACCAGAGCGCCGCCGCCGAAGAACTGGTGTTGTGCGAGGAGCGCGGGATCGACATCGTTGTCGGTGCTCCCTTCCAGTCCGGGATCCTCGTCACCGGACCGATCCGTGGTGCACAGTACGACTACGCCGAGGCGAGCCCCGACCAGCTCGAGCGGGTGGGACGGATCGCGGACCTGTTCAGCCGGCACCGTGTCGAGCTGGCGGCCGGCGCACTTCAGTTCCCGGCCGCGCACCCGTGCGTGGCGGCCGTGCTGGCTGGCGCGTTGAGCCCGGAACAGGTCCAGACGAACGTGGCCAGGGCGAGTGCGGCGATCCCTGAGGTGCTGTGGAGCGACCTGCGTGCCGCGGGCCTGATCCGGGCGGATGTGCCTGTTCCGCAAGGCGAGTCGGCGAGGTGACGGAGCCCGTACGTCTTCAGGCGAAGAAGGTCTCGTAAGCGGCCAGTCCGATCTCACCGAAGCAGTCGTCGATCTGCTGGGCTCGGCGGCGATCGGCCCTGGGATCGTTGCGGACCGCGGAGTGGTCCCAGCTGGTGAGCATCGCGATCACGACATGCCCACGGCCTTCTTCTCCGGAGATCACCCCACAGTCGTTGCGGATGCCGCTGAACGTGCCTGTCTTGTGTGCCATGCGTACGCCTGGTGGCAGGAACCGTGGCAGCCGGTCGCGTAGTTGCTGGGCATGGAGGATGTCGAGCATCGCGTCGCAGCCCTGGCGGTCCAGAGCAACTCCCGTCACGATCATCTCCAGGAGGCGGGCCATGTCGCGCGGGGTGCCGACGTTGTTGTCGGGCCCGAGGCTGTAGGCGAACCCGTCCCTGCGTACTCCGTTGGCGGCCTCCCACGCCGCCAGCGCGGCGCGGTCCTGATCAGGATCAGCGCTGGGCAGCATGTCGGCGAAGATCTCGCCGATCGTGTGCACCACATGAATGCCAGCCAACCCGAGACGCCGCATCCGCCCGGCGATGGCGTCGATGCCGAGCCTTCGCATCAGCAGGTCGGTCGCCGTGTTGTCACTGATCACCGTCATGAGCGTGAGCAGGTCGCGTACGGTCAGCGACAGGCCATCGTCGAGCAGAGTCAGCACTCCGCTGCCGAGCGCTTTGACGTCAGCGTCCAGCTCCAGCTGCTCATCCAGGGCGAGCGTTCCGGTGCGGATCTGATGGAACGCTTCCACGAGTACGGGCACCTTGACCACGCTGGCCAGGGGTACGGGAACGTCTGCGCGGTGCGCGACCTCCTGCGCCGACTCGACGTGCCGGATCACCACGCCGACATCCGCCTTCGACGCCTCGATCGCAACGGTGACCCGCTGGGAGAGCTCACGCATCTCCGGCCTCCGAGTCCGGCCGGCCCGGCGACGGTGGCGGGAGCGGCGGAAAGTCCGCGCGTGGCAGGCGCTCATGGACCGGCAGGATCGACCGCGGAGTGTGCGGTTCGAGCTGATACCAGTAGGCGGTGCTGGAGAAGTCGTCGCTGCGCCGATTGGCATGCCCGTGTTCGATCGAGACGCGAATCCTCCGGCTGAACCGTACGGGATCCAGCAGATGCCATCGGTACCACGAGATGTATCCGGTGAAGTTGTGACCCTGTGAGAGGGTCAACCCGAAGAACGGCGAGTCGAACTTCTCGTCCGGTCCCCAGGCGGTGTTGAAATAGTCTTCGGTCCCGGTGCCGTGCAGAGTGGGTGGCCAGCGGGTTCCTTCGGCATCGTCGTCGACGAAGATCATCTCGTCACCTTCGCCGTACCAGTTCCAGCCGTCGATCTTGCTGTTGCGCAGGGGATGGATGTTCAGGTTGCATCCGACGTACTGCCCCGATCCCTCCGCGTCGAGGATCAGGTAGTTCCCTTCGTCGCTGAGATTGGTGTCAGCGTGCTGGAACGTGTGGTCGGGCATCTCCGGCGGCTCGACGATGCCGTCGGTGGGGTTCTGGCGATTCCACCACGCATGCAGGCGACCCAGATCCTCGCGGGGAGAGTCCCATTCCTCGTAGTCGATGTTGTAGTAGAGCCGCGTCTCGGTGACGTCGTTCTCACTGGTCACCTCGATCCGCGCGCCGGTGGAGAAGGGCATCGGAAGGTAGCAGTTCAGACCGCTGCCATCGCGCGGCGCCATGACCATCGGAAGGGACGCGTAGGTCGTCGACGTGGCGTGGCCCACGCCGAAGAAGTCGCCCAGCGGTGTCACGACGCACGGCGTGCTCGCGCCGTCCCAGTACATCTTCAGGACGAGCTTGCGCAGCCACAGTGGCTCGAGGCTCTCACTGGTGATCCAGATGTGCGTCACACAGCCGGCACCCTCGGTCTCCAGCAGGGTGGCCGTCTGCCCGCGGGCCAGGCTGATCCGGTCGAGATTCCCGCCGGTGCAGTCCCAACTCGATGCCCGCCGGGATCGGCGGGAGTTGTCGACGCGGACAAAGCTGAACCAGTTGAAGTCCTCCACTGCCAACTCCTCGGTCTACCTTTGCCGAAGGGGTCGCTTCCACGGCTCCCGCGTGGCCGCGCTCCGAAAGCGCGCCCGAGCCGCCGCCCCGATCTCACCATGGGCCGACGGCGACAACAAGAGGGAGGCTGAACGCCATGGGCACGTCGCAGGAGGGGCGGGAGCTGGCAAGCCAGCGGGACCTGGCGGGCGAGGTCGAGTGGGCTCTCTCGAAGCTGGGTCTCGAGGACTTCCACCGGAACGCCTTGACGACGCTTGCCGAGGTCGGGGCGCCGGCCGATCCGGTGCAGCTGCCCCCGCCGGCTGCGGCCGCCGCGCTGTTCGACCGGCTGGGGCTGGCTTCGCGGGACATCGAAGAAGCGGTCGCCGCCCGACCCGACAGGCGGAGGCAGCCGGCGCTGTGGTGGCTGCTCGAACGCTGCCACCATCGGCTGCTCCAGCGCATGGGTCGCACAGGCGACCTGGGGCCTTGGCCATCGCTACCCGAGGAGGTCGGGCCGGCTGGGCGCTACCTCTACATCTGGGTCCTCCTCGCCACCGTGCCGGCCGTCGGTCGCTACCACCGCGAGCGCGGCATCTCCGAGGAGACCTCGTGGGAGACCATGTCGGCACTGGGGGCCCAGGTTGCCAACCACCGGGCGCTGTTCGGCACGGGAGGGCTGCACACGCAGGAGTGGATGACGGTGCACTTCCGCGGCCTGCTGTACGCACTGGGACGGCTCTATTTCGAGCGGCTCCCGATCTGGTTCGACGCCGCGGGTTCGGCCGGCGGGCGCCTCCTGCCACAACGCGGCGACTGGTCCCTCGGCGTGCACATTCCGCAGGGTCGACTGACGCCGGAGGCCTGTGAGGCCTCCTTCGCGAGGGCGCGAGCGTTCTTCCCGAGGCACTTCCCGGGCGAGGACTACCGGTACGCCACCTGTGTTTCGTGGATCCTCGACCCCCAACTCGAGGAGTACCTGTCGCCCGCGACCAACATCGTGCAGTTCCAGCGGCGGTTCACGCTGCTGCCGGCGGGGGAGGCGAGCGACAACGCGACAGTGGTCGAGTTCGTGTTCCGGCGCCCATTGGCCGAACTCGACGACCTTCCCCGAGGGACCACCCTGCAGCGGGCCATCGTCGACCACATCCGCGCGGGCCGCCACTGGAAGTTCCGCACTGGTTGGTTCGAGCTGTGAAACGTGGCTCTGGCCGGGAACGACCTGTTAGCCTTTCACTGTATCTCGGAGTCATTTCCGATATCTCAGATCGTTGGGGAGAGTCGGTGGACGCATGGACGACGGCTCGACCACCCCGGTCCGCGTTGCGCTCGTCGGGCTCGGTGACATCGGACTCGGCGCGCATCTTCCAGCTCTGTTGCGCTCGGAGAGGGTCGCCCTGGTCGGTGTCGTCGATCCGCGTCCCGAGCGTCGAGCGCTTGCCGTCGAGGCGGCCGGCAGCGACGTTCCGGCATACGCGGACATCGACGACCTCGGCAGCGCTACCGCCGCCGACGCCGTGGTACTCGCCACGCCACCCTGGGTCACCACCGGACTCGCCGTCACGATCCTCCGGACCGGGCAGTACGTGCTGGCGGAGAAACCCCTGGCCACCTCCGTCGCGGCGACCCACGCTCTCGTCGAGCTTCCGCCTGCGGACCTCGCGCGGCTCCAGGTGGGCCTCACCTATCGACATGATCCGGCTCTTGCCAGGCTGCGGACCTGGATTCGCCATGGCCCGCTCGATGGTCCACTGCTGATCCGCGCACACATCTACGACGAACGCCTGGACCCGACCGACCCCGCCCACAGTCACCGGATCCGTGAGGCGCTCGCCCATGGCTCGCCGGTCGTCCACGAGGGTGCGCACGTGTTCGACTGGCTGGCGTACGTGCTGGGCGGACCGCCGGAGCGGGTGGCCGATGCCTGGGCCGTACGCACGGACGCAACGTTCGCCGCGCCCAACCTGACCGGCGCCCGGCTCGCGTACCCCAGAGGGACGACCGCCCTGGTGGAGTTCGGCTGGCTGACCGACGGGCTGCCGCGCTGTGAGCTGAGCCTGTTGGGCCAGCGTGCCTACGCCGTGCTCGACGGGTTCACCTTCCGGCTGCGGCTGACGATGGCAACCGGTGTCGAGGTCGTCGACGATCCCGTCGATCGGACCACCCGGTGTTTCGACCGGCAGGTGGAGGCATTCGTCGACCTGGTGAGGGGACGCGTGGACAAGGCCGTGCCAGGCTTCGCGGAGGGGTTTGCCAGTCTCAGCCTGGCAGAGGAGGTCGCCCGGCGGGCGACTACACGTCCATCCAGGCGGAGGGAGTAGCCGTGATCGACTTTCATACGCACACACCGGCGTGGAAGAGCGCGACCTGGCTTGCCGGTGCGGCGTTCGGTGCCGGTGAGTTCGTGCAGTTCATGGACTCCGCCGGGATCGATGCCGCCGTGGTGCTGAGTCATGACGGCCTCTTCGACCCCACACCCGAGGCGAACGACGACGTGGCGGGATTCGTCGCCGAGTATCCCGACCGCATGCTTGCCTTCGGGACGGCCAGTCCTCGCCAGCGCACGGCGGCCGCCGAGGTCGAACGCTGCTTCACGACGCTAGGCATGGCCGGCCTGAAGCTCCATCCGTGGCTGCAGGGGTTCTCGATGCACGAGCGCAGCCTTGATCCGATCTGCGAGGTCGTCACTGCGGCCGGCGGCGTGCTGCTCTGCCACGACGGCACGCCGCCGTACTCCACGCCGCTGCAGATCGCCGCGCTGGCGCGGCGGCATCCGCGACTTCCGGTGGTCCTCGGCCACGGCGGCTTGCACGACTGCTGGCGGGAGGCGCTCGCCGCGACGGTGGAGACGCCGAACCTCTACCTGTGTGTGTGCGGAACCCCGCCGTACGCCGCCCGCACGATTCTCGCGCAGGCGCCGCCGGGAAAGGTCTTGTTCGGTACGGACGCGGGACTGTCCGACAAGCCCAGCCAGGACTACGCGGTCGCGCGGGTCCGGGAGATCGACGGCTGGGGAGCGACGCCGGACCAGCGGCGGGCGATGCTCGTCGATGCACCACATGCACTGCTGGAGAAGTGGATCGGCCCGCGGAAGGTGGCGACATGAGCGATACGACGGCGACCGCGGCAGAGGTCCTGGCCGGCAAGGCGAGCCCGAAACCGATCGCTGCCACGGTCGCCGCGGTCCACACCGCCCTGGTGAGCCTTCCGGCGCACCCGGACCTCATCGTCCACGGAGCCAGGGGAAGCCACGACCACTCCGACTTCTGTGTCGTCCGCGTGGTGACGAGTGAGGGCGTCGAGGGGTTCGGCGAGGTGAGTGCCACGCCGCTGTGGAGCGGTGAGGACGGGGTCTCCGCCCGCCACTTCATCGAGACCGTGCTCGCTCCGGCCCTTGTCAACCGTCCCTTGGCGCCGGTCGCGGCGCTGGAGGACCTGATGGACGACCGGCTGGCGGCCAACCCGTTCACGAAGGCGGGCGTCGCTACCGCACTCTGGGATGCGTACGCCAGAAGCCTCGACGTACCGCTCGCGGTCGCGCTCGGCGGGCCACTGCGGACGGAGGTTCCGATCAAGCTCTCGCTCTCCGGCGACGGCGAACGGCTGGAACAGGTGCATGCCGCGGCCGTCAAGGCGGGCTTTGCGGCGTTCAAGGTCAAGGTGGGTCTGGGGGTTGCCGGTGATCTCGCGCGGGTGGCGCTCGCTCGGAGGCTGGTGGGTGAGCAGGGATTCCTGGGTGTGGATGCCAACGGAGGTTGGCGTCGCGGTGAGGCGCGGGGCGCCCTTGAGGCGCTTCGACCCTACGACATCGCCTTCGTCGAGCAGCCGGTCGAGAGATCCGACCTCGAGGGAATGGCGGCACTTCGCGACCTCGGTTTCCCGATTGTCGCCGACGAGTCGGTCTTCGACCTGCCAGATCTCCGCCTGCTGATCGGTGCCGATGCCGCCGATGTGGTGAGTGTCTATGTGGGCAAGGCGGGTGGGCCGGGTCGCGCGGTTGAGCTCGCCAGGGTCGCCCATGCGTTCGGGCTCCAGAGCCTGCTCGGGTCCAACGGCGAACTCGGTCTCGGCGCTGCCGCGCAGGCTCATGCCGCCGCCGCGATGCCTGGCCTCACCACGGATCTCCCGTCCGACATCATCGGCGCGCACTACTACGCCGAGGACATCCTGGCCGAACCGCTGCCGAGCGACGGCCGGACCGTGCGGCTTCCGCCCGGACCCGGTCTCGGCGTACGGCTGCGCGACGACGTCCTGGCGCGGCTGCACTGAGCGGCCAGAACCCGACAGAGCCAACGGAACCCGACAGAGCCAACGGAACCCGACAGAGCCAACGGAACCCGACAGAGCCAACAGCAGAAGGGATGTGGTGGCCCGGTGATCGTCGACGTCCACAACCACACGCCGACCCACCCTGGCGAGGTGCCGGAGGACGAGCGGCTCGTCTTCGAAGGATGGCGCTCGGACCGGCCGGTGGTGACGACGAACTCCTGGGCCGACTTCGACCGGCAGCAGGCGGCGGCCGACATCTCCATCGTGTTCAACATCGCGGTCGATGATCCCTTGCGCGCCACGGGCCTGCCGTATCCACCGGAACGTACGAACGACGCCACGGCCGAGTTCGTCGCCGCCGCCCCGCACAAGCGGATCGGCTTCATGTCGGTCGATCCCCGCACGCCGGAGGTGTTCGAGGAGGTCGAACGCTGTCGTGCGCTCAACCTGGTGGGTGTCAAGCTCGGTCCCAACTACCAGAACTTCGACCCGCTGTGCGACGAGGCGCAACGCTTCTACGGCTACTGTGAGCGTGCCGGGCTGCCGATCCTGTTCCATCAGGGCACGTCGCCGATTCGTGAAGCTCCGTTGCGGTACACGCATCCGCTGGTGATGGACGACATCGCACTGCGCTTTCCGGAGCTGCGGGTGGTGATGGCGCACATGGGGCATCCGTTCGTGCGGGAGACGGTGGCGGTGATCCGCAAGCACCCGCACGCCTATGCCGACGTGTCGTCGGTCTACCTGCGGCCGTGGCTGTTGTGGGAGGCGCTGACCTTCGCGACCGAATGGGGTGTGCCGCACAAGCTGTTGTTCGGCTCGGACTATCCGATCTCCACCTCGGGCGAGGCGATGGCGGGACTCCGCAGCGTCAACGACATCGTGGAGGGTACGAAACTCCCGCGCGTGCCGGCGGAGGCGATCGAGCAGATCATCCACGCCGACGCCCTGTCCGCACTCGGACTGGGGAAACCGGGACAGGCGGCAACGCCATGATCATCGACGCGCATGTCCGGCTCGGCGTGGGACGCGAGGTTGCACTCAGCGTCGACGACCTTCTCGCCACCATGACCGAGCTCGGTATCGACCGGGCGCTCGTCGCTCCTGACGAGCGCTGCACCGCCTTTGCGAACCGGGAAGGCAACGAGACGGTTTGTCGCGCCGCGCTCGCCTCGGGCGGACGCCTTGCGGCGTACGCGGTCGCCAACCCGTGGGCGGGCCCGCGAGCGGTCGACGACCTCGCCCGGGCGCGGGACGCGGGCGCTGTCGCCTTGGCCGTCGACCCGGTCCTGCAGGGGTTCGACGTCCTCGACGGGCTGCTCGACCCCCTGCTTGCGTTCGCGTCGGAGCAGGACTGGTTCGTCTACCTCCGGACCGGCACCCCGCCGTCCGCCCTGCCGCTCCCGGTCGCGACCCTTGCCCGCCGCCATCCGGAGTTGTCGTTCCTCATGGGGAGAAGCGGGGCGACCGACTTCTGGATCGATGCCGCGCCGGCGTTGCGGTATGCCCCGAACCTGTACGCCGACACGTCGTACGCGCCATGGGACACCGTGCTCAGCGAGTTCGCCCGCGACGAGGAGATCGGGACGGACAGGTGCGTGTTCTCGACCGATGCCCCCTACACCGTGCCGCGCGCGGAACTCGCCCGCGTCCAGGACTGGAAAGGCATCACCGAGCAGCAACGTGCCGGCGTCCTCGGCGGGGTGGTCGCACGCCTCCTGGGCCGCCACCTGCCGCCACGCTGGTCATGACCTTTCCCCGGCCGTTCCGCTGTGGTTGAATAGCATCGTTCGGAATACGAGAAATATGACTGAGATACTGAAAGTCCTCGAGAGTCCGGCTGGGAGCGGGGGTGCGGATGACCGCGACTGACGACCCGCGGCAGGCAGCGACAGCACCGGGGCAGGTGCCCGCTTCGAGGTTCCTGGTGCGTGGGGTCTCGCCCGTCCTGGAGGTCCCGTTCGACGAGCAGGGCAACGTGGACTATGCAGGCTTCGCGCGAGTGGTCACCTACGTCCTGCGCACCGGAGTCACCAGCGTGATGTTTCCTGGGTTCGCCTCGGAGTTCCACAAGCTCACCGACGACGAGCGCTGGCGACTCGCGGAGATCGTGCTCGCGCAGACGCGGGACCGGTCAGACGTCGCGGCGGTCATCGCCGTCCAGGACCATGCCACCAGGCTGGCGGTCGCTCATGCGCGCCGGCTCGTCGACGCAGGCGCCGACCTGATCAATCTGCTGCCGCCATACTTCCTCGGCCCTTCGCCCGCCGCCGTGCGCCGGCACGTCCGCGACGTCCTGGAGGCGGTGGCGCCGACACCGGTCGTCCTGCAGTATGCACCGCACCAGACCGGCACCAGCCTCGACGCGGCGACGATCGCGACCGTCGCCCGTGACCTCCCCAACCTTGCGTTGGTGAAGGTCGAGTCGACGCCGCCCGGCGCGTTCATCGCCGCACTCGGCACTCAGGACCCTGCACTACCGGCGTTGGTGGGGTACGCCGGTGTGCAGCTTCCCGACGCCGTACGCCGTGGTGCGATCGGAGTCCAGCCGGGTTGCTCGCTCACCGAGGTCTACGTGGAGATCTGGCGCCGGTTCGAGCGGGACGACACCAAGGGTGCGACCGAGCTGCATCGGCGGCTGCTTCCGTACATCTCCTACTGGATGCTGGACACCGAGCTGATCATCGCCGCGGAGAAGCTGATCTCGGTACGCCGTGGCCTGTTCGAGAGCGCGCACTGCCGGGCGCCGGCGCACCTTCTCGACGCCGAGGAAGTCGCGATGATCGACCGGATGCTCGGCGAGTTCGCCGACCTGCTTCCTGACCTCAGCTCGGCTGCGCTGTCCTGACGTTCGTCAGCTCGCATCCGGGTGCAGGGTCAACGACAGGTGGCGGGTGCGGTCGTCGCCGGGGTCCAGCTCGACATAAACCAGGACCGACGGCCAGCCGAACATCTCCAGCCCGCCGATCCTCGCCGGTTCGCCATCGACCAGTGCCTCGTGCACGCGGGTGAGCGGGACCGGAAGCACCACCGTCAACCCTCCGGCAGGCGACCGGCCGGTCACCTGGCACGAGAAGGTCTCACCCTCCCACCTGGTGTCGTGGATCCGTGCGGCGTCGCGGGCCCGGGTGAACTCCGCCCATGCGAACGCACTCCAGATCGGCATCCCCAGTTCGCGCGCCGACGTCCAGCAGCGGTGCATGTACGTGCTGGAGTAGGTCGCGAAGGACACCGGATGGGACAGCATCGACAGCGGGCTGAAGTAGCGGTCGAGCTTGTCCTCCATCAGCAGTCGGGTCAGGCCGGCCTGGCCGAGTGGATCCGCTGTCAACAACTCCTTGACGGACAGGTCGTCATAGGCCTGAGTCGCCTGCTGGAAGCAGTCGATCACCGTGCCGTCGGCGTCGACGAACCGCATGGGTCGGGCGGATCCGGTGAGATAGGCAAGCCATGACGGGCCCACGTTCATGGAGTTGAGATCCATGTCGATCCCGAGCTCGGCGTAGAGCTTCGGTAGGTCGGCGTAGCCCTTCCAGACCGCGCAGTGGTTGCGGTTCGTGGCCGGAACCCCGCCGTAGACCTCCGCGAACTCACGGACGTCCTTGCGTACGACCTCGGGGAGGATCTCCTCCTGGTCCTCCCCGCCGTACGCCGGATCGGAGGGATCGTGGTGGATCCCGAACGAGTGGCCGCGCTCGCGCCACCGCGCGACCCTTTCCTTCGTGGCGACCGTCCCACGCGTCGTGCCTGACATCAGGTAGATCGTGACCTGTCCACCGTGGGACTCGACGGCGTCGATGAGGGCGTCGAAGTGTTCCGGCGCCGACCAGTCGTCGTCGGAGTCCAGGACGAGAACGCTCCGTAGCTCAGGTGTCGGGTAGTACCACCACCGCGGCTGCGGGTGGCGGGCGAGGTGGTTGACCGCATTGCCGAGCAGCATCGCGTGGATGTCGGCCTGCGGAAGGTGCCAGCACCGCGGGTCGGCGAAACCGGTGAGCAGGTCCTGGATCCGGTAGGGCTCGCCGGCACCGAGACCGTGGCCACCGATCCGGCCCGGGTCGCCCTGCCGGATCAGGGCGACGGCGTGTGGCAGGTCGTAGGTGAACACGACCACGCGGCCCGCGCCGTAGGGCAGTTCGACGACGGCCGGGAAAGCGGTGGGCGTGCGGACGTCGGCCTGGAGCCGCGCCACGGTCACCGCACCGTCGGGCAGTGCGTCGGGTGCGTACGCATCAGCCGGCACGTGCGTCTCGATCGGTTCCTGGGGCACGCCGCTCCCGAGCGGACTCGCCGTACCCGGCCGTACGTACGCGGGCGCCACCATCGTGTGCGTGGAGACGAGGCCGAGGGTGCGGGCCAGCAGCGGGGAGGGGCGGACGAGGATCAGCCGGCCGCCGGCAGCGGCGTAGTCGAGCAGCCGGCCGACCTGCGCCTTGGTGGGGCGGATCCGTGCGACGAGGACGAGGTCGCAACTTGCAAGGCCACCGAGGTTCTCGTCGGACAGGTCGAGGATCTCGTGGTCGACCATTCCCTCGGCCCGCAGGATCTCGGCAAGGTAGCGGCCGAACCGGCCGACGGTCTGGTCCCCGCTCAGCACCACACCGATGGTCATGGGCCTTCTCCTTCCTGCCGCCCGGGGTGTGGCCGAAAGTCCGGGACGGTCAGCAGTTCGCTGCCGCGCGCGATCGACTCCGCGGCGAGTACCGCGGGCGCGGCGGTGTCCATCGCCTGGTAGACGTCGAACTCTGGCTGCCGGCCGGCTAGCACGGCGTCCCGGAACGCCACATGGGTGTAGTAGTCGGCGTCGCCATGGCCGCTGCCGCGAGCCTCGGATGGAGCGTCGGTGCGTTCGTAGCGCCAGTCCGCGTCGGCGAGGTCGGCCAACTGCTCGTCGGCCAGCCACAGCTTCGGCCGGTCGCCGGCGCCACGGGACCATTCCACCCGGCCGCCGGTGCCGAGGACCTGGTACCAGTGCCAGTTGCCGTCCGGATGCGGTTGAGCGAAGCTCGCAGCCATCCGCAGGAGGGTGCCCTTCCGGGTACGCATGAGAGCGACCTGCATGTCCGGTTGGGCGAGGGCAGGATGTGCGGCGCTCGGCGCGTCCGTGCTCATGGCCACCACCTGCGTCACCCGGTCGTCGAGCACCCGCAGCATCGGGCTCAGCTCGTGCGGCAGGTAGTGGATCGGCGGCATCAGCTGCGCCCACGTCGGCCGGGCGTCGGGATGGGCCGCGAGCGCGTCGGGACCAAGCAGGTCTCCGGTGTGCGGATCCTGAAACATCCCTGCGACGTAGTGGTGGAAGTACTGCCCCTCGCACAAGGTGATCCGGCCGAGCCTTCCGCTCGCGACCAGTGACCGCCAGGCCTCGACGAAGCCCCAGTACCGTGTCTGTTCGGCCAGCTGGTAGATCCGGCCGGTGCGTTCGACAGCGAGCACGATCCGCCAGCAGTCCTCGATCGCGTGGGCGGCCGGGACCTCCGCATGGACGTGCTTTCCGGCCTCCAGCGCAATGGCGGCAAGGTCGCCTTGACGCGCGGTCCGGACGGTCAGCGCGATGGCGTCGACCCGTGGATCGCCGAGCAGCTCGTCGTACGCCTGGTAGGTACGCACACTCGACGGAAAGCTCAGTTGCGCCCGCGCCCGGTCCAACAAGGGGGCGATCGGGTCGCACAGCGCCGTGACCCGGAACCCTGGTATCCGCTGGAGCATCGGGATCCAGGTGCCGACCGCTCGAGGGCCGAGGCCCGCCACGCCGATCCGGATCTCGTCCATGTCGAAGACTGGCTTCAGGCCAGCTCGGCGGCCGCCGCGTGGTACTCGGCCGCCACTGCGGCGAACGACTGCCGTGGCCGGTCGGGCACCGCGATGTCGATGCTGGGGACGGGGACGCCGTGGCTCGTCGTCAGACGCCAGCCGTCCGTGGTCTCGAACCCAGGGTTCTCCACGGTGAACCCGATGGTCTCGATGTGGTCGAATCCGACGTCGACCGGGAACACGCCGTCGCTGCTTCCAGCCTCGAGGAGCCGGAACGCCAGGGTGGCGCTGGCCTTTCCCCGCAACCGGTCGCTCACGTCGATCGGGCCGTGCAGGGTCGAACACTGCTGCCACAGCGCGAACCCGTGCTGGCACACGTCCTCGAACCAGATCACCTCGCCGTCGATGAGCACCTGCTTGACATGCGTACCTGGCTCACCGAACCGCGCACTGAAGATGTCGTTGTGCCAGAAGGAAAGTTCGTGGCGGGCGGCGTCGGGCTCCACGGCGACGACCTGGGACGCCTCAGCGTACGCGCCCTTCTTCGTTCGTACCGGCGGCACCAGGAAACTCAGCCGGCCGTTGCCGTACATCGCCTTGTTGGTCGAGGAGATCGTGGGCGCGTCGTCGAGCTGCAGGCCATAGGCGGTGACGCCGGCGATCCGACCGTCGCGGGCATAGTCCAGGCCGGAACGGACGACGGCCGCGTTGTAGTCAGGGCTCGGTTCGTTCCACGCGTCGAGAAAGCGTCCGGTGTAGGCGAGCAGGACCACGCCGAGGTCGTACAGCTCGACGGCGGCGCGGATGTTGTCGAGACACGGCCCGACGCTGCTCGCGACGAGGGTGTTGAGATGGTGCCCGTCGAGGAACGGATAGAGCACGAGGTCCAGATGGGGCCCGTACTTCGCGAGGAACTCGTCGCTTGTCGCCGCGTGGTAGTACGTACACAGGTAGAACGCCAGGTCGGGGTTGATGTCCTGTGCGATCTTGCGCATCCGCGCCACGTAGTCGGGGGTGAAGGTGTCCTGGTTGAACTCGAAGTCGTCGATGCCCCAGGCCTTGACGTTCGGCTGCTCGACCGAGAGTTCGGCGCAGGCACGGGCCCACGCGAGATAGTCCATGACATACGGCCGGGAGGCGCGACCACCGTGCCGGTCGGTCTCACTCGGTGGTACGAGGTAGACCCACACGTCGATCCCGGCCCGCGCGGCAGCGGGTGCGAACTCCAGCCGTAGGTCGTCCCAGTCCGTCGGCGAGTCCCAGATGCCATAGATATAGGTGTTGGCGCCGAGCTCGGTGAGCTTCGCCAGCATCGCCGGGGTGTCGATGTGACGGTAGCCGTCGGCTCGGGGCGCGGGCTCACGCAGCGTCGCGCCGACCGTGTTACCGCCGCACTGCGACGCCCGGATTCCGCCGCGCGGGATCAGGTGTGCCGCCCGGTGCGTGCCTGCCATGGGGACCTCCGGGTCCGTGAGGCCGACGTCCACGAGCTGTGCCGAGAACGGCCCCGCCACTGGTTTCTCGGATCCTTCTGGGACTGTTGTTCTGGAACCCTTGTTCTGGGATTTCAGATACATATCCGCATTTTCGAAGGATGCTAGGCGGCTGGACTGTGGCCACGCAAGCCCCTACGCGGTATCATCTCGCATCTCGTATATGTATCTCAGGTTTCGAAGAGTCGCCTCGGTCGTGGACCACGAGGAGGGCCCCCGATGTCAATCAGGACGACCTCGAGTTACACCCGCAGAGACCTGCTGGCGCTGGGTGGCGCGGCTATGGGCGCCTACGCCCTCACCGGTTGTTCGTTCTTCTCCACCGACCCCGACCGGGCGGCAGGGCCGGAGGCCGCGGCCAAAGGTGCCAAGGAGGCGCCGATGTTGGCCCAACGCGTCAAGGCGGGACAGCTGCCGAAACTCAGTGCCCGCCTGCCGAAGGATCCGCTCGTGGTCCAGCCGCTGAACGAAGCGGGGATCTACGGCGGCACGATGCAGCGCGGGCAGATCGACCTCAACAGCGACGGCCTGCAGTACATGGGCTGGGCGGGGCTGGTCGAGTGGAGTCCGACGACCCCGCCCGAACCGAGCCCCGGCGTCGCCGCGTCGTGGGAGGTCGAGGACGAGGGACGTGCCTACGTCTTCCATCTCCGCGACGGGTTGAAGTGGTCCGACGGCGAACCTTGCACGACCGACGACCTCATGTACGTCTACGAGTACGTCTACCTCAACAAGGAGCTGTGCCCGGTCTTCCCCGGCTGGCTGTCCACCGCTGGCGAGCCCGGGAAGTTCGTGCAGGAGGACAAGCAGACGTTCCGGATCGAGTTCGCCGCGCCACACGGCCTGTTGCTGAAGTACCTCTGCTTCGTCGGTCTCGCAGGCGGCGTCAACCCGTTGCTGCAGCCGAAGCACTACATGAGCACCTTCCACCCTGATATCGCCGGGGAGGAGAAGGTGCAGGCGTTGCTCGCGGAGGCGGGTGTCGACGCGTGGATCGACCACTACCACTCCCGGCACGACCACTGGAAGAACGCCGACCTGCCGGTGCTCGGCCCGTGGCGGATCACCAAAGAGCCCCAGGGCAACAACGCCACGGCGGAGCGGAACCCGTTCTACTGGAAGGTCGATCCCGACGGCCGGCAGCTGCCCTACATCGACAAGGCGACCTACACCTTCCTCGACCAGGAGGCGTTCGGGCTCCGGGCGGCGAACGGACAGGTCGACCTCGCCGCCTGGGACCTGAGCTACCAGTCGGCACCGCTGTTGATCAGGAACGCCGAGGACAAGGGTTTCCGGTTCCTGCGGTGGAAGCCCGACGGACTCTTCCATGCCCTCAACCTCAACCAGAGCCATCCCGACCCGGTCCTCCGCGAGCTCTTCCAGGACATCGACTTCCGCGCCGGCGTCTCGCACGCGATCAACCGCGAGGAGATGCGGGACGCGTTGTTCGCCGGCCAGGGGCGGCTGCAGCACCCCTGCGCACAGCCGGAGGATCCGTACTACATCGACGGCATGGGCATGCGGTTCACGGAGTTCGACGAGGCCAAGGCCAACGACCTGCTCGACCAGGCCGGGCTCACCGACCGCGGTGACAACGGCATGCGACTACGCCCGGACGGCAAACCGATGAAGCTCGTCGCCCAGACGTTCACGATCGGGGTCGGCGTACCGACCGTCCAGATTCTCGAGTTCGTCAAGCGCTACTGGGCGCAGGTCGGCATCGACCTGGCAATCAAGAACGTCTCGTCCGAGCTCTGGTACGCGAGCATCTGGCACGGAGACTTCGACCTCAACTGCTATGTCCCCGCGGGTTACCTGTGGGACATCGACTCGCTGTGGTACGTCCCGACGAGCGGTCTGACCTACTGGGCACCGAAGTACGGCAACTGGTACGGCGATCCTGCGGGGGAGTTCTCGATGAAGCCCGACGGCGAGATCCGCCAGCTGCAGGTGCTCTACGACGAGCTCGTCCAGCAGGCCGACGACGACCAGCGACTCGCGCTCGGGCAGGAGATCCTGAAGCTGCACGACAAGAACGTCTGGATCATCGGCACGGTCCAGTCGGCATTCGCGCCGGTGGTTGTGAGCGCGGACATGGGCAATGTTCGCGACGACGCGGTGGCGAGTTACCGCACGTTGTACGAAGCGGCGATGGACCTGTCCCAGCTGTACTTCAAACACCCCGAGCAACACACCTGAGCGGGCCCGCCCGGTCATGGTCGCCTACCTGCTGCGTCGGCTGCTCTATGTCGTACCGACGGTGTTCCTGGTGTCGTTGGTGTCGTTCCTGATCATCCAACTGCCGCCCGGGGACTACCTCAGCACGGTGGTTGCGAACCTGTCACGCACGGGCCAGAACGTCGATCCAGCGCAGCTCGCGGCGCTGAAGGAGAGGTACGCCCTCGACCAGCCGGTCATCGCGCAGTACTGGAAGTGGATCACCAACATCATCCTCCACGGCGACTTCGGCCAGTCGTTCGAGTATGGGCGTTCCGTGTCGTCCCTGCTCGCCGAGCGCCTTCCGCTCACTCTCGCACTCGGCCTCTCGACCCTGTTGTTCACCTGGGCGGTCGCGCTGCCCGCTGGAATCTATTCGGCGGTACGAAAGTACTCCGTCGGCGACTACGTGCTGACCGCCGTAGCTTTCCTCGGCATCGCGATACCGGGATTCCTGCTTGCTCTCACGGTCGCGTACATCCAGTTCCGCTACTTCGACAAGACCGTCGGCGGACTGCTCTCACCCGACTACGTAGGCGCCAGGTGGAACCTCGGCAAACTGCTCGACCTGTTCGACCACGTGTGGCTGCCGGTCCTGGTCCTGTCCCTCGGCGGCATCGGCGGAACGATCCGCATTTTGCGGGCCAACCTGCTCGACGAACTCCATAAGCCCTACGTCGTGACCGGTCGAGCCCGCGGACTCTCCGAGCGCCGGCTGATCGCGCACTATCCGGTGCGCGTCGCGCTCAACCCGTTCATCGCCACGATCGGCTGGCTCATCCCCGCATTGTTCGACGGGGAGGTGCTCGTCGCGACGGTGCTGGGTCTGCAGACCACCGGGCCGTTGCTGCTCGGGGCGTTGGAGAGCCAGGACATGTACCTCGCCGGCAGCATCATCTTCATCGCCTGCGTCCTCACCGTCATTGGCACCCTGGTCTCCGACATCCTGCTCGCCCTCGTCGACCCCCGCGTGCGGGAGGGATACCGATGAGGCAGGCGCCGCAGTACAAACTCGTCTGGTGGAGGTTCCGCCGGAACAAGCTCGCAGTCGTCGGGGCGGTCGTGCTGGGCCTGATCTATCTCACGGCGGCACTTTGTGAGTTCTGGGCACCGGCAACGCCGGACACCTATCGCGCCACCTATTCCTACGCGCCTCCCCAGCGCGTGCACGTCTCCTTCGACGGTGGTGTTCAGCTGTTCGTCCACGACTACCGCACGCGGGCGAACCCCGACACGATGCTGCGGGAGTTCACCGTCGACACGTCCACGCGCGTTCCGCTCCGCTTCTTCGTCAAAGGCGAGAAGTACAAGCTGTGGGGGCTGTTCCCGAGCGACATCCACTTCTTCGGCCCGGTGGAACCCGGTCGGCCGTTCTACGCCCTCGGTGCCGACGAGCAGGGTCGTGACCTCGCGACCAGGTTGATCTACGGCGCACGGATCTCGATGTCGGTGGGACTGATCGGTGTCCTCGTCGGACTGGTCCTGGGCGTCCTGCTCGGTGGGATCTCGGGCTACTTCGGCGGTGTCACCGACACCGTGATCCAGCGCGTCATCGAGTTCATCATGTCCGTGCCCACGTTGCCGCTGTGGCTGGGCCTGGCAGCGGCTGTGCCGCCGGGGTGGGGGCCGATCAAGACGTACTTCGCCATCACCATCATCCTGTCCCTGATCGGTTGGACCGGGCTGGCGAGGGTGGTCCGCAGCCGATTCCTGCAGATCAGGTCGGAGGACTACGTGCTCGCGGCCGAGCTGGATGGGGTACGCCGGATGCGGATCATCAACCGGCACATGCTTCCGGCGTTCACGAGCCATATCATCGCGACGCTCACCCTCACCATTCCCGGCATGATCCTCGGGGAGACGGCACTGTCGTTCCTCGGCCTCGGACTGCAACCGCCCGTGGTGAGCTGGGGTGTCCTGCTGCAGGACGCGCAGAACATCCGTGTGCTGTCGACGGCTCCCTGGCTGCTCCTGTCGGGCGCGGCTGTCATCGTCGCGGTCGTGGCGCTCAACTTCGCCGGCGACGGCCTCCGCGACGCCGCCGATCCGTACGAAACCTGAGGGGAGGAACGATGGCTAGCCATGCCGAGCAGAACGGCGCTCCACTGCTCGACGTTCGCGGGCTACGGACCCACTTCGAGCTCGACGAAGGTCGTGTGCGTGCCGTCGACGGCGTTGACCTCACTGTCAGGGCCGGTGAGACGCTCTGCATCGTCGGAGAGTCCGGCTGCGGCAAGAGCGTCACGGCGCGGTCGATCCTCCAACTCGTCGAGCGCCCGGGCCGGATCGTCGCCGGTGAAGTGCTCCTGCGCCTCGGCCCCGATCATCAGGTCCTGACGACACGGCACCCGTCTCGGCGTGACCGGGCGGCCGTCGCGGCGGCCGAGGACGGCGTACTCGACCTCGCCCAGCTCGACCCGAAGGGCACCGCCGTCCGGCAGATCCGCGGCAGGGACGTCGCGATGATCTTCCAGGAGCCTATGGTGTCGCTGAGTCCGGTGCACACGATCGGGCACCAGATCGCCGAGAACATCCGTACGCACGAGGATGTCACGAAACGCGACGCCCGCGACCGCGCGATCGAGGAGCTCCGCCGGGTCGGCATCCCACGGCCGGAGCGCCGAGTGGACGCCTACACCTTCCAGCTGTCCGGTGGCATGCGGCAGCGCGCGATGATCGCGATGGCCCTCGCCTGCCGGCCCAAGCTCCTCATCGCCGACGAACCCACGACGGCGCTCGACGTCACGACGCAGGCGCAGATCCTCGAACTGCTGCAGGAACTTCAGGCGCAGTCCGGCATGGCCGTCGTCTTCATCACCCACGACCTCGGTGTGGTCGCGGAGATCGCCGACGACGTAGCGGTGATGTATCTCGGCATTGTGGCGGAGTACTGCGCGGTCGACGAACTGTTCCACGATCCACGTCATCCGTACACCAAGGCACTTCTGGAGTCGGTGCCCAGAGTCGGTCGGCGGGCCAGACGTCGGCTCGCCACCATCACCGGGATGGTTCCGCACCCGTACGAGCGCCCTGCCGGTTGCCCGTTCCATCCGCGGTGTCGCGACGCGATGGCAGAACTCTGCGAGACGACACTCCCGCCCAGACTCGCAACGGACGGGTCGGCGTCGGCGGAGGTCCACGGCGGTGGGCGCTCGGTTCGCTGCCTGCTCTATGAGACGCCCGAGGCCGTCCGGGACGGAACGACGGCACGACGGGAGGTCCGCCGATGACGGCCGTACGGTCGGAGCGGGAACGTTCTGACGCGTCCGCACTTGGCACAGGCAGCGATCCCGAGGCACTGCTCGACATCCGCAACCTGTCCATGCGGTTCCACGTCGGTCGGGGATTCCTCGGCATGGGCGCACGGATGACCGTCAACGCCGTGTCCGACGTGAACCTGACCGTGCGTCGAGGGGAAACGCTCGGCCTGGTGGGCGAGTCCGGGTGCGGCAAGACGACACTTGGCCGCTGCATCCTCCGCGCGTACAAGCCGACGTCCGGCGAGCTCCGCTACCGCCGCGAGGACGGCGCAGTCGTCGACCTCGCCACGATGGGCACCCGGCAGCTACGGCCGTACCGGCGTCAGATCCGTACCGTGTTCCAGGACTCGAACTCCTCGCTCAACCCGCGGATGACCCTGCTCCAGATCGTCGGGGAGCCCTTGCTGGCAAACGATCTCGCCCGTGGAGAGGAACTCCGGGAGCGGGTCGCCGAAGGGCTGCGGCTCGTCGGCCTCCGGCCGGAGAACATGCGGCGTTACCCGCACGCGTTCTCCGGCG
Source organism: Actinopolymorpha sp. B9G3 (assembly GCF_040120725.1). Taxonomy (NCBI): domain Bacteria; kingdom Bacillati; phylum Actinomycetota; class Actinomycetes; order Propionibacteriales; family Actinopolymorphaceae; genus Actinopolymorpha; species Actinopolymorpha sp. B9G3. The sequence continues at coordinate 177,485 of NZ_JBEEAB010000010.1, forward strand.
GCGAGCGGCAGCGCATCGGGATCGCCCGGGCCCTGATCACGGGTCCGCGCCTCGTGGTCGCTGACGAGGCGGTGTCGGCCCTGGATGTGTCTGTACGCAGCCAGATCCTCAACCTGCTCGACGATCTGCAGGAACAGCTCGGCCTGACCTACGTCTTCGTCTCGCACGATCTCTCCGTGATCCAGCACCTCTGCTCCCGGGTCGCCGTGATGTACCTCGGCCGGATCGTCGAGGAAGCCACGACCGACGATCTCTTCGAACGGCCCCGGCACCCCTACACCGAGACGCTCCTGCGGGCGTTGCCACTGCCTGACCCTCGGTTACGGGGTAGCAGGAAGCGCATCCCCTTGCGGGGCGAGGTTCCAGACCCGGCGAGCCCGCCGGCCGGGTGCACGTTCCATCCCCGCTGTCCGTACGCGCAGGAGCGCTGCGACACCGAGGAGCCAGCTCTCCTTCCGCTGCGTTCTCGTCGTACCGCCCGGTGCCACTACGCGGACACGCTCGACCTGGAGGGTGTCGTGGCGGACTGACCGGCCCAGGCTAATCTTCGATATGTCGTAAGAACCTGCGAACGCGGGAGCAAGGGGGCCCCTGTGAGCGCCAAGCCAGCAGCACGGCCGGCCTCGCCGTCGACCGATCGTGCCTTGACCGTCCTCGAAACCCTGATCGAGGCCGAAGGCCCGCTGACATTGACCATGCTCGCCCAGACCGCGGGTGTCCCATTGGCCACGTGCGCGTCGATCGTCCAGACGTTCGAGGAACGCGGATACGCCGCCCGCCAGATCGTCGGCCGAAGCCACTTCTGGCAGCCGACCCTCAGGCTGTACGCCATGGCCTCGAGCCTGGTCCGCAAGATCGATCCCGCGAGTGTGTCCCGCCAGCACCTCCGCGCCCTGAGCGACACGGTCGGCATGCCGGCTCACCTCGGCGCTCTCGACGGGACGGCGATCGTCTACGTGGCGAAGGCGGCGACACCCGGATTCATCCAGTTCGACACGTTCATCGGTAAGGTCGCGCCGTTCAACCTGACCGCGCTCGGCCGGGCGATCGCCGCTCACCTGCCCGACGCAGAACTCACGCCGCTGCTCGACCACCTGGTCGCCGGATCCGGTCCGAATGCCCGACGCCCCGCCGTCAAGGGCTTCCGCAAGGAACTCGCAACGACCCGCGCCAACGGATATGCGATCGAAATCGAAGAGGAACAGGCAGAGATCGGTTGCGTCGCCGCCCCGGTCTTCGATGCCTCGGACCGGGTGAGGTACGCGGTGGGCGTCACCGGGTTCTCCCGTGATTTCACCGAGGACGCGCTGCCAGGCATCATCGCGGCTGTGCAGAAGGCCGCCGCCGCGATCTCCACCGACCTCGGCGTCGTCGAGCTGCCCCGTTAGTGGGGCCGGCCCGGCCTTGTGAGGTTCGCGTGCGCGGGATCGACGATGAGGGCCGCGAAGTGCTGACGTTCATCGAGGGTGATGACGGCCGTCACGTCCGGCACAGTGAGCAGACGCTGGCCCTTGCCGGGAAGCTGGTCCGACGGTTTCACGATGCCGTGCAGGGGTTCCGACCGCCACCAGACGCGGTGTGGCGCCGAACGGGATCGGCGGATGAGTCCTCTGGGCGACTGATCATCTGCCACCACGATCTGGCGCCGTACAACACGATCTACCGGCAGGGGAGGCCCACGGCGTTCATCGACTGGGATCTCGCCGGTCCGGCGCCGGCCCTCGCCGACGTGGCCCATGCGGCATGGTCGTTCGTCCCGCTCTACCCCGACGAGGTGTGCGTCCGGATCGGTCTCCCGGTCCTTCCGCGCGGGCCTCGGCTCCGCAAGTTCTGCGACGGTTACGGACTGCAGGAGCGCGAGAGTTTCCTCGACGCCGTACGTACTCATCTGGTCGCCCACACCAGCCCGACCGCTCAGCGGAGCGTTCCTTATCTCGACTCGATGAGGAAGGAGTGGCAAGCACACCTTGCGTAGTACGACAGCAGCACTTGTACAGAGAGCAACGATCGAACGCGCTGGTCTCGGAATCCGAGACAGTGGACTGTACGCGATGTGAGACAGCGGATGCGACACACGCCAGTTCCCCAACGAGACACCGCAAAGCGGCACGGATCGCGCAGTCCAGCGGGACGACAACAACGAATGAGGCAGGATGAACGGGACCGGAGCAGTCGACGTCGCCGTTGTCGGGTTGGGGTTCGGTGAGGACTTCCTGCCGTTGTACGCCGCCCATCCGTCGGTGGGTGAGGTGGGGATTGTCGACCAGTCGAGGGAGCGGCTCACCGAGGTGGGCGACAGGCATGGGATCGCCGCACGCTTCACCGATATTGCCGAGGTGCTGGCCGACGCACGCTGGGATGCCGTCCACATCCTCGCGCCGGTCGCCTTTCACTCCTCGTACGCGCTGGCCGTGCTCAGGGCGGGGAAGCACTGCGCATGTGCAGTGCCGATGGCCACCGAAGTCGCGGATCTGCACGCGATCGTCGCCGCCCAGCGCGAGTCCGGGAAGAACTACATGATGATGGAGACCGCCGTCTACGGGCGGGAGTATCTCGTCGCGGAGGAGATGTATCGCAAGGGTGAGCTGGGCGGCCTCACCTTCTACCGCGGCTACCACATCCAGAACCTCGACGGATATCCGGAGTACTGGCGCGGCTATCCGCCGATGAAGTACATCACCCACGCGCTGTCGCCGATCCTCGCACTCACGGGCAGCACGGTCGCCGATGTCACCGCTTACGGCTCGTCGAAGCTGACCGCCGATCGGATCGGGTCGTACGACAATCCTTTCCCGCTGCAGGTGGGGCTCTTCCGGTTGGCCGACTCCGATGTCGTCGCCGACGTCACCATGTCGTTCTTCCAGACCGCGAGGTCCTACGTGGAGGGCTTCTCGGTCTATGGCGACCGTCAGAGCCTCGAGTGGTCGGGGGCGCCGGGCGAGGCGATGCGGTTGTTCGAACTGCGGCCGGCCGGCCCGGCGGAGTCACCCAAGGGCTCACGCGGTCGGCACGCCCGCGAGTCCGTCCTGGAGCCGCCTGACTACGCGCACCGGCTGCCGGAGCAGCTCGCCCGGTTCGTCCGTACGTACACACTGGAATCGCACGACGGTGGGCCGGTGACCACGAAGACGGCCGGGCACGGCGGATCCCATCCGTACCTCGTACACGAGTTCATCTCCAGCATCGTCGAGGAACGGCCGCCAGCGATCGACGCGGTGACCTCGGCCGCGTGGACCGCGCCCGGGATCGTCGCGCACGAATCCGCACTCGGAGGGGGCGAGCGCCTCGCAGTCCCGTCGTTCGACGGCTGACATCCGACGGCTGGCATCGGAGGACCGCCGCACCGACAGGGAGAGTGATCGCCAGTCCCGGTTACCACCGTCCGCGGTGTTCGGGAACGAGGCGGACGAGGGGAGTGATGCACACGAGCATGATCGCGAAGACGAGGAAGATGTACGCCTGCGTCGCCCCGGCATCGCTGCTTCGCGCCAGCACGGCAGTGGAGATCGACACGGCCACGATGGACCCGGACTGCCGGAACATCCCACGGAGCCCGGCAACCGCGGCGAGGTGGTCGCGCGCGAGTTGCAGGCTCGCGTTGTTCGACGCGGGTACGGCGAGGCCCATGCCCAGGCCGGTGACGCCGGTGGCGACCGCCAGCCATCCGTACGACGAACTCCCCACCGGGGCGAACGCCAGTCCGACCAGCCCGCCGGCGACGAGCAGGAATCCGATGACGATCGGTAGCCGGCAGCCGGTACGGCGCAACGCCAGGACCGCGAGCCCGGCGACGCAGATCATCCCGACCGCGCGGGCGGTGAGGAGCGTCCCGCCCTCCAGCCCGTCGAAGCCGAAGCGCGCCTCGGCGTAGAGGGGGAGCAGCGCCCCGAATCCGAGTGCGGCGGTCCCGAACCAGAAGTTGATCAGGTTCATGATCCCGAATCCCTTGCCGCGCAGGAGTCGCCAGGGAATGAACGGGGCGGCGGACTTTCTCGTGTGCTGGACGAAGAGCACCGCCAACACCAGGGCGAGCACCTCCGAGACGAGGAACGCCGGATGCAGGATCTGCGTACTGGCGTTGCCGAGGGTGGTGATTCCGTACATCGCCGCCAGGATCGCGCCGGCGAACAGCACGACTCCGCGGACGTCGGTCCGAGCGACCGGCTTGCGGCCACCCGCCGGGATGAGCGCCGCCGCCAGGGCGAAGAGGACGAGGCCGATCGGGACGTTGATGAGAAAGATCCCACGCCAGGACCAGTACGTCACGAAGACGCTCCCGATGATCGGTCCGACGATGCCGCCGATCGGGAAGATGCTCGTGAACATGCCGAGTGCGCGGTCCCGCCCGCTGCCGAAGTGGTCGGCGACGATACCGGTGGCCGACGGCATGAACGCGCCGCCGCCCAGCGCCTGCAGGGCACGGAACCCGATCAGCAGGTAGATGTTGTCGACCAGGCCGCAGCACAGGGAGGCGGTCACGAACACCACGATGGCGCCGAGGAAGACGCGCTTGCGGCCGTACTGGTCGCTGAGCCTGCCGGCGAGTGGCAGTACCACGATCTGGCCGAGGGCGTAGATCGTGATCGTCCAGCCGCTCCAGTTGATCCGCGTCTGCATGTCCTGCTGGATCGCGGTGAGAGCGGTCGCCACGCTGGTCTGGTCGATCGAGCCCATGAAGAGGGCGATCGACACGATGGCGAAGACGATGCCGCGACGGGGGAGCGGTTCGTCTCCGACGCTGGTGGTCGCCGGCGCTGCTGGGGGCTTGCCTTGGCTGTCCGACGTCGACGCCGAGGCCGAGCCGGCTGCTTGTGCCGATGTCGGTGCGGACGTCGATGTCGGTGCGGACGTCGATGTCGGCTCGGTGGGCTTCTCCTGCTTGGCCGAGGCCGGTCCTGGCGCAGGCGTACGGACCATATGCTTGCGCTTCCCGCGCCCCCGTCCGTGGCGGGTGGTGGAGCCAGCTCGTCGCTGCAGAGGGTGGTCCTCAGGTGATGACGGCTCCGATGTGCGCATTGTGTCAGACTACATTGCTTGCCGGCAGGCAACTAAGAGGTGGAGGGATGGTGGACGCCGACACGGTTACCCGCCTGCGCGTCGTCATCGGCAGGCTGGCCCGAGAGCTCAACGCGACGGCGACGGGCGAGGGCCTGACGCCGACCCAGGCGTCGGTGCTCGGTCTGGTGACGGGGCGCGGCCCGCTGGGCATGGCAGAACTCGCCGGGCTCGAGGGTCTGAACCCCACGATGCTCTCCCGGGTCGTCGGCCGGCTCGACGAGCTGGAACTTGTTCAGCGACGTCCGGATCCGGCCGACCTGCGCGTGGTACGGGTGGAGGTGACCCCGGCCGGGCGGCGCGTCCACCAGCGCATCCGGACACTGCGGACACGAGCCGTCTCCTTGTGTCTGGAACGGCTGCCAGACGAGACCGCGCGCACTCTCCTCGACGCCCTGCCCGCGCTCGAGGCGCTGGTCGACGAGCTCAAGGTGACCAAACCTGACCACGACCACCCAGGCGTACGGCGACGCGGGTGATGATCTGTGGTGCCGTGTCCTACCTGTAGCCCTGTCCCTGAGCGGAGTTGAGAAGCTTGTCGGTCCACCGTCGCGTCGCTCCACCCGTCCGCATGGTCGCCCTCGATCTCGACGGGACCATCCTCGAGTCGGGCACCACGATCGACCACCAGGTGCTCACGACACTCGAAACCCTGCAGACCAAGGGCGTCATGTGCGTGACCGCGACCGGACGTCCGCTCGACTTCCAGGTCGAGCTCTTCGAGCGACACAACGTCGGCCCGGCGGCCGGCCGGTTCGCGGCACTGATCGCCAACGAGCGAGAGATCCATCTTCTCGACGAGCACCGGCAACCCGCTCCCGCCTACCACCCGTACGACGAATGGAACGTCGTCATCCGCAAACGTTGGGACGCGCTCATCGACGAGGCGATGCGGTGGGTGGACAGGGTGGCGGCGGAGGCTGATCGCCGTGGGTGGATGTCCAGGAGGTTCGACCGAAGCGAGATCGCGCGCCGTGGTCTGGCGACCATCCGGCTGGAGCTGTCCCAGCACGCCGCCGTCCTTCGCGACTGGCTGGCGGACCAGTTGCTGGACGCGGAGAGCGAACTCGCCTGCAACCGGAACACCCGGCTGGTCCAGGTGGTCGATCGCCAGGCCGGCAAGGGCAACGTCCTGGCGACTCTCGCCGACCTGTGCGGCGTCCCTGCCGATCAGGTCCTCGCGATCGGCGACTCCTCCAACGACATGTCGATGTTGGACGGCGCGTTCGGGTTCCGGGCCGCGACACCCGGCAACGCCGACGCGGAGGTCAAGGACGCGGTCAGAAAATGCGGCGGTTACGTGGCGCAGGCCAGGGTGGGGGCAGGTGTGATCGAGGCACTCACCGCGGTGACCGCGCTGGTCACACCGACCGCGACTACCCCGCCCACCCCACCGACCGCTACAGGTCAGTCGCCGTCTCAGTCCCACGACACGCCGGTGTAGCGGTCGAAGGCCGTACGACTGTGTTCCACTGAGGCAAGCTCGTCCAGCTGGCTGTGGTCCTGCTCCAGCAGGAGGTACTCGAAGTTCGGGCAGTCGAGAGCGGTGTCGATGATCTCCTGGATCGGCATGATGCCCGTCCCGATCTCGGTGAAGCAGCGGGGATCCTTCGTCTCGAGAAACGTTTCCATCGTGATCGGCGCGTTGCGGTCGACAATCCCCTCGAACATGACCAGAGGTTGCGGCGCATCGCGCGGGAAGTCCTTCTGATGGAGCAGGATCAGGCGGTCGCGGTACTTCTTCATCATCGTGACAGGATCCTGGCCGCCCCGTGCCATCCAGTAGGTGTCCATCTCCACGTAGACAAGGCCAGGATCGGTGTGCTCCATGATCAGGTCGTAGACCGTCCGGCCGTCGACAATCTGAAATTCCTGGTAGTGGTTGTGGTAATAGAACCGCATCCCGCGCGCCCGGCAGAGTTCACCTACGTCGTTGAAGAACTCGGCGCGGCGGAGAACGTAGTCCATGTCCGCGTACGGGAAGAACTCGATGTCACAACCGACCCGCGTGTTTCCCAGCTCCCCGTGGTAGTCGAGGATTTCCGGCAGGCGGTCCAGGTTCAACGGGTTGATGTGACAGCCGACGATATCCATGCCGAGTCGGTCCAGTATCGCGCGCAGATCCCTGGCCGGCATGCCGAACCCGGTCCCGTCATCGGTGTCCGCGTGGTGATTGGCGCCTTCGAGGTGGGTGAAGCCGAGTTCTGCCAGCCTCTCGAGCGTTCGATGCGGGTCTTTGCCCATTGAGGTCCGGACGGAGTACAGCTGGATTCCCACGCGCACCGACACTTTGGGCACCTCCGCTTTCACCATCGGATCGAAACCGCGGACGCTACTTGACGGACCAGGACGACACAAGGCCGGTGCTTTTCCGTGCGCAGACATGCCTAATTGCTGCCTTGTGACGTACGTACCTCGCTATTGGTCGAGCAGGATCTGCGCGATCGCCCTGTCCGGCCCTGTGTGCACAGTGGTGTCGGCGTTCCCCACGTCCCAGAGAACGTTCTGCAGAACGCGTCCGAGCGTCCAGCCGATGGCGCCCTGCCGGTCAAGGCCGAGCGTGTCGGTCATCAGGTCCAAGCGGCGTCGCACGGCACGCGGAACGTCTGCCGTCGCGACAACGTCGTCCCATCGGTTGTGCAAGGGCAGGTGGCGGCGAAGTCGTCCAGGCGGCGAAGACCCGCCGGTGCCGGTCGTAGGACCCAAAGCCAGCGCCCGCCAAGACGGCCATCCGCCCAGCGGCCACCCGCCCATCCGGCGGGAAGCCTGACCGGATCCCGCGCGCCCGGCGAGGACGACCGTGCCGCGATCCGCGCCGACGGGAAAGGGCGCCGCGGTACGCTGGCCGGACCAGCGAGGAGGGTATGGATGAGCGCGGACAAGGTGGTTCCCCTACGGCCCCGGACGCGACCGCCAGAACTGCCTTTGCGTGCGGCCATCGGCCGGGCGTTGCGCGACGTCCGCACCGAGCAGGAGCGGACCCTGACCGAGGTCGCTGACGCCGCGGGCATGTCGATGCAGTACCTCTCCGAGATCGAGCGGGGCCGCAAGGAGGCTTCGTCGGAGATTCTCGAAGCCGTGTGCGCCGCCCTGAACATCCGCCTTGCCGACCTGGTGGCGCGGACCTTTCGGGTGCTGACCGTCGAGGCCCGCGCCATCCCGGCCGGGCGTCCCACCGGCCCGGTGCTCATGGCCGCGTGAACATCGGCTCCAGAAGCTCGCTGCGGTTGGTGATCACGCCGTCGACCAGGCCGTACTCGCGCGCCTCGTCAGCGTCGAACACGCGTTCGCGGTCGGTGTCGGCGCGGAGGGACTCGATGGACCGTCCGGTGTGCTCACTGAGGACCTGAAGCATCTGGGCACGCACCCGTGAGACTTCCCGGGCCTGCAGTTGCAGGTCCGACAGAGCGCCCTGCCCCCTGGCCTCCGGCTGGTGCAGGAGCACCCGGGAATGCCTGAGCGCGAAGCGTTTGCCGGGTGCGCCAGCGGCCAGGAGCACAGCAGCGGCCGAGCTCGCCTGCCCGAGACAGATCGTCGCCACGTCAGGAAGTACGTACTGCATCGTGTCGTAGATCGCCATCAGTGCGCTGAACGAACCACCGGGTGAGTTGATGTAGAGCGAGATCTCGGTGTCCGGACTCGCACCCTCGAGATGGACGAACTGCGCCATGACGACGTTCGCCACGTCGTCGTCGATCTCGCTGCCGAGGAAGATGATGCGGTCGGACAGCAGGCGGCTGAAGACGTCGGTGGCGCGCTCGCCGGTGTGGGTGCGTTCGATGACGTTGGGGATGGTGTAGTGGGCCATGGCTCAGAACCCCCTGCGGCCGATGCCGTGACCGATGGTGTCGAGGGAGTCCACCACCGTGTCGATCATCCCGTAGTCGCGGGCCTCCTCGGGGGCGAACCAGCGGTCGCGGTCGCTGTCGCTCCGGATGGTCTCGACCGACTGGCCGGTGTGCTCGGCGAGGAGCCGCTGCATCTGGGCCTTGGAGTACTCCAGATTCTCCGCCTGGATCTCGATGTCGACGGCGGTTCCGCCGATCCCGGCCGAGCCCTGGTGCATCATGATCCGGGTGTGCGGCAGGCTGAACCGCTTGCCCTTCGTACCGGCACAGAGCAGGAACTGGCCCATGCTCGCCGCGAATCCCATCGCCAGGGTCGACACGTCGTTGGGGATCAGTCGCATCGTGTCGTAGATCGCCATCCCGGCGTAGACCACGCCGCCGGGGCTGTTGATGTACAGGCTGATGTCGCTCCTGGGGTCCTCCGCCGACAGCAGTAGCAGCTGGGCGCAGACCCGGTTGGCGCTGACGTCCTCGACCTCTGAGCCGAGTAGGACGATGCGATGGTGCAACAGGCGGGCGGCCAGCTGGTCGTCGAAGGTGTTCGTGCCGGTGGCCGCCTCGATCATGGACAGGTTCACGGTGCCTCCTTGAGGGTCCGTTCCGACCACCACTGTCGTCGAGGAACGGCCCTCGCCGGCTCATCCTCTGCTGTGGGCAGATCCGCTGAGGGCGAACGAGATCAGCCCCATCGCGGTGCCAGCCCGCCCGCGTCAGATGGCGCACCACGGCAGGCGCCGCACCGCCCGGCCGATGCGCCACAACACCGGGTCGACCCGTCCTTGGTATCCTCGGACCCGGGTCGAGAGGCGCTGCAACGGGCTGATGCCCGCCACGCTCGACCCGGACTGTTGATCGCAAGGGCGCCTCCCAGCGAGTGGGAGGTGCTCCAGTGGTCAGGTCTTCGAGCCGCGACGATGATCGTGGACAGGACGACGCCCGAGGTACGCGCGGAGTCACGGCGGGTGAAGCCGCTCACGGTCTTCGAGAACTCCTCGACCAGCGCATCGTCGTGCTCGACGGGGCCTGGGGCACGATGCTGCAGCAGGCCGGCCTGGCACCGGCGGACTACCGCGCGGACTGGCTCAGCGATCACTCGCACGACGTGACCGGCGACCCTGACCTGCTGAACCTCACGCGTCCCGACGTCGTTCTCGACGTGCACCGGCAGTACCTCACGGCGGGTGCGGACATCACCACGACGAACACCTTCACCGCGACCAGCATCGGCCAGGCTGACTACGGGCTGCAGGCGCTGGTACCGGAGATGAACCTGCGCGGCGCGCAGCTGGCCCGCCAGGCGGCCGACGAGGTGGGCGGCCGGTTCGTCGCCGGCTCGATCGGACCGCTGAACGTCACGTTGTCGCTGTCGCCGAACGTCGAGGACCCCGCCTATCGCGCGGTGACCTTCGATGAGGTCCGGACCGCGTACGCCGAGCAGATCCAGGCCCTGGCCGAGGGGGGCGTCGACGTCCTGCTGATCGAGACGATCTTCGACACGCTCAACGCGAAGGCGGCCGTCGCCGCCGCGCGCGAGGTCGCGCCGCACCTGCCGTTGTGGATCTCGGTCACGATCGTCGACCTGAGTGGCCGCACGCTGTCGGGCCAGACCGTCGAGGCGTTCTGGCGTTCGGTCGAACACGCCGAGCCGCTGGTCGTCGGTCTGAACTGCTCCCTGGGTGCGGACGAGATGCGGCCGCACGTCGCGGAGCTGTCCCGGCTGGCCGACACCTACACCGCGTCCTATCCCAACGCCGGCCTGCCGAACGCGTTCGGTGGGTACGACCAGACGCCGCCGGAGACTGGCCGGCTGCTCGGCGAGTTCGCGAGCGCGGGCCTGGTCAACATCGTCGGTGGCTGCTGCGGTACGACGCCGGCCCATATCGAGCAGATCGCGGACGCCGTCGCCGGTATGTCACCGCGCGAGGTTCCGCCGGCCGCGACACACACCCGCTTCAGCGGTCTCGAGCCCTTCGAGATCGGCGCGGACACCGGGTTCGTCATGATCGGCGAACGCACCAACGTCACCGGCTCGGCGAGGTTCCGCCGCCTGATCGAGGGCGACGACCACCAGGCCGCCGTCGACGTCGCCTTGGAGCAGGTCCGTGGTGGGGCCAACCTGCTCGACGTCAACATGGACGCCGACCTGCTCGACAGCGAGCAGGCCATGACCACGTTCCTCAACCTGGTCGCGACGGAGCCGGAGGCGGCCCGCCTTCCGATCATGGTCGACAGCTCGCGGTGGAGCGTGCTGGAGGCCGGGCTGAAATGCGTCCAGGGCAAGGGAATTGTCAACTCCATCAGCCTCAAGGAGGGTGAGGAGCCCTTCCTCGAGCAGGCGCGGAAGGTCCGCGCCTACGGCGCCGGCGTGGTCGTGATGGCCTTCGACGAGCAGGGCCAGGCGGACACCACGGAGCGCAAGGTGGAGATCTGCGCCCGGGCGTACGACCTGCTCACGCAGCGGATCGGCTTCCCTGCCGAGGACATCGTGTTCGACCCCAACGTGCTCGCGGTCGCGACCGGGATCAGTGAGCACAACGGTTACGCGAAGGCGTTCATCGACGCACTGCCGTTGATCAAGGAGCGGTGCCCGGGCGCGCGGACGAGCGGTGGCATCTCCAACCTGTCGTTCTCCTTCCGTGGCAACAATGTCGTACGCGAGGCGATGCACTCGGCGTTCCTGTTCCATGCCGTACGCGCGGGTCTCGACATGGGCATCGTCAACGCCGGCCAGCTGGCCGTCTACCAGGACGTGCCGGCGGACCTGCTCGAGCTGGTCGAGGACGTCCTGTTCGACCGGCGCCCTGACGCCACCGACCGGCTCGTCTCCTTCGCGGAGACGGTGAGCGGTTCCGGCACCCGTCGTACCGTCGATCTGTCCTGGCGCGAAGCAGGCGTCGAGGAGCGGCTCGCCCACTCCCTCGTGCACGGCATCGTCGACTTCATCGAGGAGGACACCGAGGAAGCCCGGCAGCAGGCGGCGCGTCCGCTCGACGTGATCGAGGGACCGCTCATGGACGGCATGAAGATCGTGGGCGACCTCTTCGGCGCCGGGAAGATGTTCCTGCCCCAGGTGGTGAAGAGCGCGCGGGTGATGAAGCGGTCCGTTGCCTATCTCGAGCCGTTCATGGAAGCCGAGAAGCAGCAGGCGATCAAGGACGGGCGGGCGGAATCCGTTCGTGGACAAGGAAAAGTGGTCCTGGCCACCGTCAAGGGCGACGTCCACGACATCGGCAAGAACATCGTGGGTGTCGTCCTCGGCTGTAACAACTACGAGGTCGTCGACCTCGGCGTCATGGTGCCCGCGTCGGTCATCCTGGACACCGCGGCCGCCGAGAACGCTGACGCCGTGGGGCTCTCGGGGCTCATCACGCCGTCATTGGACGAGATGGTCACCGTCGCCACGGAGATGCAACGCCGCGGGCTGAAGCAGCCGCTGCTGATCGGTGGTGCCACGACCTCGCGCCAGCACACGGCGGTACGCATCGCCCCCGCCTACGACAACACCACGGTTCACGTGCTCGACGCGTCCCGGGTCGTCGGCGTCGTCTCGAACCTGCTCGACACCGACCGGGCCGAGGAACTGGCCCAGACCAACCGCGCCGAGCAGGAACGGCTGCGCGAACAGCATGCGGGCAGACGGCGTACTCCTCTGCTGACACTCGCCAAGGCTCGGGCGAACCGGGAGGAGGTGCCTTTCGAGGACCTCCCAGTTCCGGCGTTCACCGGCGTACGCACCATCACACCGGATCTGACGACGCTGCGGAAGATGATCGACTGGCAGTTCCTCTTCCTCGCCTGGGAACTGACGGGGAAGTACCCGGCCATCCTCGACCAGCCGGTGGCCCGCGAACTCTTCGACGACGCGAACACCATGCTTGACCAGATCATCGCCGATGGCAGCTTCCGAACCCGCGGCGCGTACGGCTTCTGGCCGGCACATTCCGAGGGCGACGACATCGTTCTCGGCACCGGGGTGCGTTTCCCGATGCTGCGCCAGCAGACGGCGAAGCCGGCCGGGCGCCCCAACCGATGCCTGGCCGACTACGTCGCCCCGGCCGGGGACCATCTGGGCGGTTTCGCGGTGGCCATCCATGGTGCCGAGGAACTCGCCGCGGGCTTCGAGGCGGGGCACGACGACTACCGGGCGATCATGGCGAAGGCCCTGGCCGACCGGCTCGCCGAAGCGTTCGCCGAGCACATCCACCTCGAGGCACGGCGGGCGTGGTACGAACCCGACGCCGACCCGGCGATCGAGGACCTGCATGCCGAACGCTTCCGCGGCATCCGGCCGGCCCTGGGCTATCCCGCGAGCCCGGATCACAGCCAGAAGCAGGAACTGTTCGACCTGCTCGACGCGCACGGGCTCGGCATGAAGCTGACCGACTCCTTCGCGATGACGCCCGCCGCCAGCGTCAGCGGCCTGCTCTTCGCCCACCCGTCGTCCAGGTACTTCACGGTGGGGCGCCTCGGCAGGGACCAGACCGAGGAGTACGCCGGGCGGCGCGGCCTCGACCTTTCCGAGGTGGAGCGCTGGCTGCGTCCCAACCTCGACTACGAGCCGCAGGAGCCCTCCGCCGAAGGCTGAACGCTGCTCTGAGGCCGGCGGCAAGGCAGCGATGTCGGCGTTTGCCCGTGGCGCCGCCGGCAGCGGATCTACGCTGAGACATGAACGCCCACGTCCTTCTCGTCGAGGACGATGCCTCCATCAGGGAGATCACCGCCCTTGGCCTGGCGCGGGCGGGGTTCCGGGTCACGACCGCAATCGATGGCAGCGAGGGCCTCGCGCGGGCGCGGCGGGACGCGTTCGATCTGCTGCTGCTCGATGTCATGCTGCCGGGGCTCGACGGGTTCGAGATGTGCCGGCAGATTCGCCGGACGAGCCGGGTGCCGGTGGTCATGCTCACCGCGCGGACGGACCCCATCGATGTGGTCCTCGGCCTCGAGTGTGGTGCCGACGACTACGTACGCAAGCCGTACGAGATCCACGAGCTCATCGCCCGGCTGCGGGCCGTGCTGCGTCGAGCGACCGCGCCGCCGCTGGACACCCCGTTCGCGGTGGGAGACCTGGTGGTCGATCCGGCGAGCTACACCGTCCACAAGTGCGGCCGGGAACTCGCCCTCACCGCGACCGAGTTCCGGCTGTTGGTCGAGCTCGCGCGCCGACCGGGCCAGGTCTTCACCAGGGAGCTGTTGCTCGACCGCGTGTGGGGCTACGACCGGCTGGGCGACTCGCGGCTCGTCGACGTCGCCGTCCAGCGGCTACGCGCGAAGGTGGAGGATGATCCGACCCGGCCCGTGCTGATCCGGACCGTCCGTGGCGTGGGCTACAAGCTCACGCCCGGCGCGCCAGTCGAGCGGCAGTAGGCCGCCATGGCCCGGCGCACGCTGGTCGCGGGGCGGCCGAGGGTTCCGCAGATGTGGCGGTTCCGGCGCCGGCTGACGATCGCGTTCGTCCTCGTCGCCGGCGTCTCCGCGGCGGCGCTGGCGATCGGGGCGTACGCCCTGGTCCACAACGCCCGGTTCGCCGAGTCCCTGCAGCGCGCGGAGTCCGACGTACGGTTCCAGCTCCTGGTGGCCCGTGAGTTCCTGCCGTTGGACAACGACCGCAGCGCCCGGCTGCTCGGGAGTTTCGAACAGAGCGGCCGGCACGTCATCCTCGTGCAGGGCACCCAGGCGGTGGCCTCCAACCCCGGCTTCGATCCGCCGTTGTCGCAGCGCCTCCGCTCGGTCACCGCCAGCGGTCAGATCGGGTACGAACGCGTCGTGGACGCCGGCCGCCACCTGCTCGTCGTCGGTGGTCGGATCCCGGGCTGCACCAGCCGGGAGGGCGTCGGCCCGACAGCACCGGCGTCGACGTGCTCGGCGGAGCTCTTCGTCGTGTTCGTCGAGGATCGCCTCCATGCCGACCTCGCGCAGCTTGCCGCCGCGTTGCTCGGTGGCTGGCTGGGTGTGGTCGCGGTGGCGACCCTGGTGGGCACGGTGATCGCACGGCGTACCCTCGGCCCGGTCGCACGGGCGAGCGAGGCGGCGCGCGCCGTGGCCGAAGGCCTGCTCGACACGCGCCTGCCCGCCGAGGGTCGCGACGAGTTCGGCGCGTGGGCCGCGTCGTTCAACCGGATGGCCGGGGCTCTGGAGGCGAAGATCGCCGCGCTGTCGGCGGCGCAGGAGCGGGAGCGGCGGTTCACCGCCGACGTCGCCCACGAGCTGCGTACCCCCGTGACCGCTCTCGTCGCGGCGGCCTCCCTGCTGGCCGACAGCTTCGACCGGTTGCCCGCCGAGGCGCGCCGCCCCGCCGAACTGCTGGTGGGCGACGTCCTGCGGCTGCGGCGGCTGGTCGACGAGCTGATGGAGATCTCCCGGCTGAGTGCGGGTGGTGAGGACGTACGGCGTACGGAGGTCGACCTCACCGCACTTGTCGCCGCCGTGTTGCGGAGGCACGGCTGGGACCGCTCGGTTCGGGTGGAAGGGGAGCCCGTCACGTTGCTCAGTGATGAGAGGCGGCTGGAACGCATCGTCGCCAACCTGGTCGGCAACGCGGTCGAGCACGGTGATCCGGGCGCGGACGGCGGCGGGATCGCCGTTCGTCTGCGCAGGGACGGGCAGTGGGTGTCGATGAGCGTCACCGACCAGGGTCCGGGAATTGCGCGCGAGCACCTGCCCCATCTGTTCGAACGCTTCTACAAGGTCGACACGGCCCGCTCCGGCGGCGGCAGCGGCCTCGGACTCGCCATCGTCCGGGAGAACGTCGGCCTGCTCGGCGGGTCCGTCGAGGTGAGCAGCAACGTCGGTGAGGGGACGCAGTTCCGGTTGCGGCTACCGGTGACCGCCGACCCAGTCCCCACACGAGCTTCCACGCCACGAGCGCCCGCAGGACCGGTGGCCGCATGGCCGGCGAGCGCACCGCCCGGGCCGTCGGCGGTGACACGACTGTTACGCGACGGTGAGGCTGCCGATGAACTCGGCGCGGACCGTGAGGTGCACGAACCTCTCAAGGGGGAAGCACCATGAACACCCATCTCACCCGCCCTGTCCACGCTGGGCGTCGTCGGCTCACTGTTCCGCTGGTCGCACTCGCCCTGGGCGCTGCGCTCGCCCTTCCGGCCTGCGCGGCGTCCGGTTCGGGAGCGCTCGGCCCTGCGCCCACCGTGTCGGCGCCGCGCAGCCAGTCGCCGTCTCCGTCCACGCCGCCGCCCACCACGAAGACGCCTGCGCCGACACCGGGGACGTCGGCGAGCGAAGGACCGACACGAACAAGTCCGCCCCGACCGCCCGGCCAGCCGCCCGGCACCACGTCGGCGAGTCCCCGGCCCAAGGATCCGGGCTCTCCCGGCAAGGTCCACACGTTCCAGCTCTGGTTCGTCCGGGACGGCGCGCTGGCCGTGACGAGCAGGACCAGGCCCTGGACGCCCGCCGTCGCCCACCTCGCGGTGACCGAGCTGGTCGCCGGACCGTCCGCGGTCGAGGCCGCGGCCGGGATGCGCAGCCCGATCCGTACGGACACGACGTTCTCGATCGCGTCGTACTCCCGAGGAGTCGCCAGCATCGACCTGCCGTCGTCGTTCTTCGCCGGTGGTCGAACCCTCGCCCGGCAACGACAGGCGCAGGTCGTCTACACGCTGACGCAGTATCCGACGTTCTCCAGAGTGGAGTTCCGGATCAACGGCGCCGGAAACATGCCGGTCGGACGAGCCGACTACGCCGACCTGCTGCCGCCGATCGTGGTCACGTCGCCGCACATCGGCGCGGCGGTCACCAGCCCGGTCACGGTTTCCGGAACCGCGAACGTCTTCGAGGCCACGGTGAGCATCCGCATTCTCGACGCCTCGGGCGCCGAGATCGCGACCGCCTTCACCACCGCCACCTGCGGAACCGGCTGCCGGGGGAGCTACTCCACAGCCGTCCGCTTCGCGGTCGGCAGAACCCAACCCGGGACGATCCAGGTGTACGAAGTGTCAGCCGAGAACGGCTCACGGATCCACGTGGTCGACATCCCGGTCACCCTCAGCCCGTGACCCGATCCGGTGATCGCGGGCCGGTGATCGCGGTCTGGAGTGGGTTCAGCGAAGGTCCTTGGTGAGCCACAGGATCAGGTCGTGCCCGATGGTCACCGTGGTGCCCTCACTGACGGGCGTGGCGCCGACACAGGCGCCGCGCCCGTCGGGGACGTAGCCGCGCCTGGCATACATACGTTGCGCCGGGCCGTACTCGTCGAACAGGCCGACGGTGATGCCGAGAGTCGCGGCTCCACGGTCCCGGGCGAGTCGTTCGGCGGTGTCCATCAGCCTCGTCGCGACGCCCTGCCGGCGGAATGGCTCCGCCACCGAGACCTGGTGGAGCAGGGGTATGCCGTGGTCCCTGAAGCCGGCATACCTGGACTCCCACCGGATGGTGGCGATGCCGACGGCCTCGTCGCCGTGCATGGCGACGAAACTGGACCCGCCGCCGAAGGGGTGGTCCTCCAGGTGTTCGTCGGCTTTCGCCTCGCTGCCGGTCACCCACTCGGTCAGGAACCGGATGGTGGGTGGCATGAGCGCGGGAACGACCGGCTGGATGCTGACATTCGAGGTGGTCACCACGGCAGGCTCGACGACAGCCGCCACCTGGCGCAACACCATTCGCGCGCGGTGTCTGCGGGGGATCGGGGATCGTACGCGGGATCTGACGGAGTGCCGGC
The DNA here is from genome assembly GCF_040120725.1 of Actinopolymorpha sp. B9G3. Taxonomy (NCBI): domain Bacteria; kingdom Bacillati; phylum Actinomycetota; class Actinomycetes; order Propionibacteriales; family Actinopolymorphaceae; genus Actinopolymorpha; species Actinopolymorpha sp. B9G3. Next base: position 195,062 of record NZ_JBEEAB010000010.1, read on the forward strand.
TAGGCAGGACGCCTAGGACCGAGCCAGTGCTGTGGCGGCCTCGACCAGGCGTTCCGCCGATCCGGGATCGAACGGTCCGCGCAGGCCGTAGTAGCGGTGCGCCTCCTCGACTTCGTACCCACCGAACGCATACTCGGTCGAGGTCGGGAGGTAGCCCGGGCACCCGTCCGTGTAGCCCGCCACCATCGTGACCGCCGCGGGCCCGGCCCTCTGACCGACTGCCGCCCGGATGTCGAGCCCGATCTGGGCGAACGGTTCTCCCGGCAGGGTGACGATCCGTACGCCGGCCCAGTCGAGAACCCCCACGGGCGCGGGCCAACGGCGTTCGCCCCTGCCGGCGATGCGTTCTGACCAGTCGAGCCAGTACCGCATCAGTGCCGTGAGGCCCGGGTCGGTGCCGGGATCGGCCGCGAGGCGTCGCCACTCGTCGACTCCATCCACCCCTGGGTCGTCAGCGATGTCCAGGTCCACCGTGGTCCTGTCCGCGCGCACCGGCCCAGCGTGTGCGACCAGGCGGGCGTCCAGCACCGCGGCCGCGAGCGTTTCACCCGCCTGCTCGGCGGCGGCGAAGGTCCTGGACATCGAGGCCTGCTGGGTGACGGACGCGCTCGTAGCGTGCCCGGTGTTCGCGTCGCCCGCACACCCGGTGAGGAACAGCGCCACACAGCCCGGATGGCGCGCCTCGACCAGCCGGCGTACCACGCCCGGATAGTCGGCGCTGAGCAACGTGTTGTCCGCGCCGAGGACGACCGGATGGCAGGCGTACGACATCACCACCGCGACGGAAGCACCATCGTCGGCGACGAGCCGTACCACCGGCAGGCTGTGGTCGACCGGACCATCGGTACGCCGCCGGTTGCGTGCCACGTCGACCTCGGCACCGTAGCCGGCCAGCACCTGCACGGGAACGCGCCGCCGGGCGGCCGCAGCGATCGCCTCCACACAGGCGTCCTCCAGCTTCGCCAGCCAGACCGCGTCGACACCGCCGCCCAGCCGGCCGGGCACGCTGGCGGGACCACTGTGGGTATGCGTGGCGTGGATGCGTACGCCCTCATCGGGCAGCGGGCACCGCCGTGCCACGGTGGCGCAGAGGTCCTCGTGCAGGCCCACCACGTCGACCGCGACCAGCGCCGTGTCCTCGACACAGACCGCCCGCACCGTGATCGGGTCGTGGACGCCGGTCGCCGGGCCCAGGCGGGCAGCGTAGCCGGACATCGTGGCGCCCGCCGGCGGTGTCACGTCGACCACGGCGGCCCCTGCGCGTACTGTCCGTTCGCCACTCATGCGATCACCCTCCCGGAGCGGCCACCCTCCGGCGGCAGCGGGTCGTGGGCCAGTTCGACCAGGAGCAGCAGCGCGCGAGCGATGTGGAACGGATCCTTGACGGGGAGCGCGACGGTGGCCTCCAAGGGACTCCCGTCGCGCCGGCGGATCTGGATCCACTCCTGTCCCGGACCGGCCGGGAAGGTCGCCATCGTGTACGCACGCAGCCGTTCGTACCACTCGGCGACGTCCGCCCGGCCGGTCTGAGCGCCGAGCAGGGCCAACGTGTAGAGCGCCTCCGCATGTGGCCACCAGAGCTTGGTGTCCCAGGTGTCGGCGACCAGCGCCTCGTAGCGATCGTCCGTACGCCTGCCGCGCGGCTCGCCGCCGCCGTCCCGGTCGACGAACCGGAACAACCCGCCGTGTTCGTCGTCCCAGCCGATCCGGCAGGCGTGGACCGCGACGTCACACAGGTCGTCCAGGCGGTCGGCGAGGTTGCCCGGCGCGAGATCCGCCGCGTGCCGCAGGAACCACAGGGCCTCGAGCACGTGCCCCGGCGCCCGGTGCCGCGCCAGCATCGTGTCGTCCCGGCCGGGCACGAGCGGGGGCATCTCGGCGACGTCCGCTTCGCGCAGGTGCGTCCGTTCGATCTGGGCGACGGCGCCCCGGACGATGCCCGCCGACCGGTCGGACCCCGTCGCGCGGTGCACCTGCTCGCCCACGCCGACCAGGATCATCGGGAGGGCGAACGACGCGTGCCCGGCCGGCACGGGATAGGGCGCCGACTCGAACGTCCCGGCGGCGATGCGTTCCGCGGCGGTGGCGAGCAGCCGCTCGCCGAGGTCGGCCCACCGCTCACCGTCCGGCGCCTCGACGACCCGCTCGGCCTGGGCAAGGCCGGCGAAGCCCAGCGCGGCGAACAGGTCCGCGAACACGCTGGCCTCACCGGCGCCCGGCTTCGGCCGCCCGGCGTGGTCGGTCACGAACACCGTCGTCCCGTCCGGCCGCACGGCGGTGTCGCGGACGAAGGCAGCGGTGGACCGGGCCTGCGCGAGGTAAATCGTGGGATCGATAGCGCACACACCACGAGCGGCGGCCGTCGCGACCCGCGCCATCAGCCAGACCCAGCGCCCCTGCGACCAGGTGTACTTGTCGGTCGACACGCGCGTCGTGCCCGCGTTGTTCCAGCAGGTGAACACGCCGCCGTGCTCGCGGTCGGGGCCGTGTGCCATCCACCAGGCGAGCACATCATCGACGAGGTGCCGCCCGATGGCGGTGTTGGCTTCGATCGGATTGGCCTCGATCGGGTCGGCCTCAGCCGGCTCGGGCATCTGCGCGCTCCGGAGTGCCGGCGTCGTCGGCGTCGGTGGACAGGGCGTCGACCAGTTCGGCGGAGCGCACGTCGTGCCACGGCCGAACCAACCCGATGAGGATGTACGCCAGCAGCGCGACGACCACCGGTCCGCCGACCTGGACCGCCGTCACCAGGTCGGGCGCCAGCGAGACGACCCAGGCGTCGATGACGTACCTCGTGACGACGAACGTCACCAGGCCAGCCGCCCAGGACAGGATCGCGGCCGCCGGCCCGCAGCGCCGGAACGCCGGAAGCAGGCCGAACAGCATCGGGATGGCGATCGGCCCGACGAGAGCGCCGAACCACAAGATGATCAGGCCGAGGACGCCGCCGAAGCTGTCGGCGGTGAGCGCGATGACCATGCTCAACGCGATGAAGGTGAAGACGCTGACCCGCCCGACGACGAGCTCGGTGCGCGCTGCCGCGCCGCGGATGCCGCGCCACACGGCGGGCAGGATGTCGCGGGTGACCACTGCGGAGATGGCGTTCGCGTCGGATCCGGTCATCGCCATGGTGTGCGAGAAGAGTCCGGCGAGGACGAGGCCGACGAGCCCCACCGGCAGCAGTTCCTGGGTGAGCAGGGCGTACGACTGCTCCGGGTTCGCGAGGTCGGGCAGCAGCAGTGGCGCCGCCCACATGGGGAAGAACATCACCAGCGGCCACCCGAGGTACAGGCCGGCGGAGAGCAGCGCGGCCCGGCGGGCGGTGCTGCCCCTCGGTGAGGCGATGAAGCGCTGCGCGAGGTTCCAGGTGCCGCCGTTGTAGGACAGCGTGTTGATGAGCAGGTAGACCAGCACGAACAGCGGGGTGTACTGCCCGCTGAACGGTTCGGCGTTGCCTTCGGGAAGGTCGCCCCACATGGTCCAGATCGACGAGACGCCGCCGAGGTGGGCCAGCACCGCGACGAACATCACGACGCCGGCGAGGAGTTGGATGAGGAACTGTCCCAGGTCGGTGAGCGCGTCGGCCCACAGCCCGCCGATGGTCGAGTAGATCAGCGTGACGCCGCCGGTGAGTAGGACGCCCCACGCGAGTGGGACGCCGGCGAACACGTTCAGCAGCAGGGCGGTGGCGGTCCACTTGGCGCCGACGTCGAAGACCTTGAGTGCCGTGCCACTCCAGGCGAGCACCTGTTGGGTCGGGAGGTTGTAGCGGATCTTGAGGTACTCCAGCGGTGAGATCACCCCGAGCCTCATGCGCAGTCGTGGCCAGCGAGGTACGAACACGAAAGCACCCACGAGCATGGCGAAGGTGATGCCGAGCGCCCACCAGATGTAGAGAACGAACCCCTCGGTGTAGGCGATCGCCGCGTACCCGACGAACACCGCCGCGCTGTAACCCGACATGTGGTGCGAGATGCCGGAGAGCCACCACGGCATCCTGCCGCCTGCGGCGAAGAAGTCGGCCGCGTTGTGGATGCGCGCCTTCGCCCACATCCCGATGGCCACCATCACCACGAAGTAGCCGCCGACCACCGTCCAGTCCAACGCCGACATGACGTCTCCTCGCTGGGTTGACACCGCCTGGCTCCTGGCCAGCCACCTTGGCGTGCAATCGGTAGCCGGTCAACCTGGCAAGCGAACCTGGCAAGCAAACTCGCCAAGCGAACCTGGCAAGCAAACTCGCCAAGCCAGCCTGCAGTCAGCCGGCCAGGGCGGACAGCACCGTCTCTGTCACCGTGTCGCCGGCCTTCCGTGCGGACAGGCGGCCGGCGTTGACCTCCTCGGCGGCCTGGTGCATCAGGCCGTAGACGCTGGCGACGAGCCAGCTTCGCGGCAGGTCGGTACGGAACTCGCCGTCGGCCTGCCCTCGGGAGATGAGCTTCGCGACCCGGCCGAACAACGGTGCGTGGAGCGCGCGTAGCCGGGCTGGGGGCAGATCGGTGGCGGCGAGGGCGTAGAGGGTGCGGTACCGGTCGAGTGTTCGCCACTGGGACCGCAGCAGTCGAGACAGGGCCTCCTGCGGCGGGCCATCGTCGAGCCTCAGCTCCCTCGCCAGTTCCTTCGCGTCCGCGATGGCACGGTCCACGACGGCCTCGAGCAGTGCCTCCCGAGTAGGGAAATGGGTGTAGAGAGTGACCCTGCTGACACCGGCCGCACGGGCGAGGGCCGCCATGTTGACCTCGCCGCCGGCGAGGATCCCGTCCAACGCGGCGTCGATGATCGTGGCGACGTTGCGTTCCGCGTCGGCGCGTCGGCGCCGGGGCGTGGCGCGGTTCGGGGCCGTCTCGCCGGTCATGGTGCGAGGATACGGCGACGCACGTGGTGTGCCTGGACATGACCCGCGCGGACGAAGACCCATGCCGATGGGCGAACGCCTCGCTCCGATCCCCGCGCACGTCGGCGGATCAGCCGGCCGCCGGGAGCGGCTCCGAGGCGTGGCGGACTTCTGCCCGCGCCATGGCGTGAAGCCGACCAAGCGACAGGACGTGTAGCCCGATGATCAGGGGGACGGCCACCGTCGGGACGAGCACCAGCGGCAGCATCCCGAGCGCCTCGGTAGAGGGGGCGACGTGGATGAGCTGGACCGGTCCGAGGCCGGCGAGGTAGCCGATCGCCAGGGCGACAGCGAGGTCGAGGATGCCGAACACGTGGAAGCTCACCGCACCGCGCCGGTCGCCGCGTGCCAGCCGCCAGGCGAGGAACGGCGCGGCCGCCCCGGCGGCGATGTCTCCCAGACCGGCGGGCAGCGCGAAGACCGCGGGCAGGTGCCCGAGCGCCATCACGGTCAGGAACGTGGTGCCGAAGATCCGGAATACGTTCGGGAGGACGAGAAGGGACAGAGTCCCAGGGTGGGCCAGGATGCGGGACACGAGGGGAATACGGCCGGCAAGGAGCACACCGGCGAGGACCGAGACGGCGGCGAGTCCGAGCCATGGCCTGACGTCTCCGGAGCCCTGGACGTAGGCGCCGGACCATGCCAGCAGGCCGCTGGCGACAAGCCAACCTCCGAGCAAGACGTAGCTCGCAAGGCCGACACCGATCGCCTTCGTACGGCTGAGCCCTATCTCGACCCCTCCGCGGTACAGCACGTAACTGGTGGTCAACAGGATTCCGATCACGCCACCGAGCGTCATGGCCCAGACGTAACCAGGTAGGTCGTACACGGCAGTCTCCTTGGTCTCCTTGCAAGTTCGGGGAACGTCTCGATCAGGGCCGGGTCGCGCTGACCAGCCAGAAGCGACCCGGCAGGTGAACCCCGCCGACCTGTTCGTACGGACGAAGTGCCGCGCGGACCGCGGGACGGACGTCGGCTTGCGTCCGGCCGGTCTGGCTGAGCAGGAAACGAGCCGGGCCCATGCCGAGGAAGAAGTCGGCGGCATCATCGGCGTCGCGGCCGTACGTCATCCGTACGCCGATCTCCGTGGCGGTCACCGTCTCGAACCCGGCGGCGCGCAGCACTTTGCCGAGGTGGTCCCGGTCTGCCAGGGAGAACATCCCGGGCTCACCTGGTGCCGCAGGTCCAGGCGGACGACCGAGTAGTGCCGTCATCGGGGCGACGAACCAGTCCTGCCGGTGGACCTCCTGCGGACACACGAACACAAAGCGCCCAGCGGTCCGGAGCGCGCGTCCGATGTTGGCGAAGGCCGCGACCGGATCGGCGAAGAACATGATTCCGCCTCGGCTGATCGCCACGTCGAAACCGCCGGACTCGAATGGGTGCACCTGCGCGTCGCCCTGTTCGAAGCGCACGTTGTCGATGCCTTCGTCCGCCGCGGTGGCCCGGGCTCGTTCGAGCATCGGCCCTGACAGGTCGACTCCGAGGGCGTACCCCCGAGCCGCTCGGACGGCCGCCGACCTCGTGGACTGGCCGTTTCCGCAGCCGATGTCCAGCACGCGGCCCTGCACGCTGATCGCGGCTCCGGCGAGCAGATGGTCGTTCAACTCGCGGCTGACCGCGTCCCATCGGTCCTGATGGGCGGCCCAGTGCTCGCCCTCATATCCGTTCCACGCCTCGGCCTGGTGTGTGTTGACGATCGATTGCACGAGGAGTCCCTTCCTGTCGATCTTCCTCGTCCCACCGGGCGGGCGACCCCGTCCCGACTGGAAACTGAACACTGATGTAAAGGATAGTACCTGGCGAACGATAACCTGAACAGGTGTGTTCAGGTAACTGCGGGGTCCTCCGCGTTGCCGAGATCGCCTGCCCTCGGCTGGTGTCGCCGAGAAACGGGACCTCGATTCCTCCCGATTGTCCGTACGACAACGCCTGTGCCGAGACGCGCAGCACCTGTCCGGACTGGCCCGATCACCGCGTCACCGACCGTGCCGATGCCCGCCTGTCTGTCGCGGACGCGCGGAGCTGACGAATGGAATCAAGGCCCAGGCGGGTAGGTGACCAGGCGATGAGGCCGCGCCAGTCCTACGACGTGGCATGTGGCGCCTGGAGGGAGATCCTCGGCATGAGTAAGGCCGACAAGGCAAAGAGCAAGGTCAAGAAGATGAAGGGGATGGCCAAGGAGAAGGTTGGCCAGGCCACTCACAACGAACAAGCCCAAAAGGAAGGACGTTCGGAGCAGGCGGAAGCGCAGGCACGACAGGCCGGCGACAAGATGGGCGATGCCGCTCGCGACGTCAAGGAATCGGCGGAGCGGAAGTTCACCGACAGCGAGTGAGCCGACTTCTCCGAAACCGCGATCCCGTTGGGCCGGATGCGTCGGCCTGACGGGATCGCGCGGGTCGGGTCGCACGTCGGTGCCCGATCTGGCTGTCCCCACGAACGTGAATCTGTCCGTTACAGGTCCCTCCTCGAGCATGGCCTTGTGCCTTGGTCAACTCCACTGGTACGACGCATGCACCGTGCGGAGAATCCAGCCGCCACCAGCTCGTGGGAGGACCAATGAGTCCGTCGTCGAATGCCCACCACCCGGAACTCTCCCGGCGCCGGCTGCTCGAGATCATCGGCCTGAGCGCGGCGGGCGCCAGCATCGTGGGCGCCTGCGGCGGCGACGGTGAGGGAGGGGGCGGGGCGGGCGGCGGCGGGACGGCGGAGTTCGTGGGCGCCTGGCCGTACCAGGTCCCGCCGAAGGGCCACTTCAACATCATGGCCGGCGTCACCGACGGCATTCTCGCCGGCAGCATCTACCAGGACCTCATCTTCCTGCCCGGCGGCATGTACTACTGGCAGGACAAGAAGTGGGAACGGCTGCTCGCCGACTCGTGGGCGTTCGACGCGGCGGCGAAGACGTTCACGCTCTCCATCAAGCCCGATCTCACCTGGAACGACGGCTCGCCCCTCACCAGCAAGGACGTCATGACGACGTTCTGGTGCCGGCGGATCATGCGGCAGACCGAGTGGGGTTTCGTGACGTCGATGGAGGCGACCGACGAGCGCACGGTCGTGTTCACGATGAACAATCCGTCCAGCGTCGTCGAGCGGTACGTGCTGCGGGCGCCCATCATGGCCGACGCGACCTACGGCCAGTTCGCGCAACGCGCCGAGGAACTCTTCGCGTCCGGCAAGGACCTCGACACCGACGAGGGCGGCACCCTGAACGAGGATCTCCAGGCCTACCGCCCGCAGGATCCCGAACGGGACGTGTTGACCAGCGGGCCGTTCAGATACGACTTCGCCAGCATCACCAACGCGCAGCTCACGCTCGTCAAGAACGACAACGGTTTCGCCGCGGACAGGATCAAGTTCGACACGATCACGTTGTACGCCGGTGAGTCGGCGAGCCAGATCACCCCGCTGGTGTTGTCGAAGGAGGTCGACTACGCCACCCACGGATTCGCGGTCGCGGAGGAGCAGCAGTTCGTCAAGCAGGGTGTCCGGGTCATCCGGCCGCCCGTCTATTCAGGTCCGGCCCTGCTGTTCAACCTCGACAAGCTGCCGGAGTTCAAGGACGTGCGGGTGCGGCGCGCCCTGGCGCACGCGATCGACCGCAAGGCCAACGGGACGTTCGCCCTCGGCAGGTCGGGTGTGGGCGTCGAGTCGATGACGGGCTTCTCCGACATCCTGGTTCCCGGCTGGCTGTCCGGGGAGGAGCAGGCCAAGCTCGACACCTATCCCTACGACCAGGGCAAGGCGGCGGCAATGCTCACCGACGCCGGTTGGAAGAAGGTCGCCGGGGCGTGGCAGAAACCGGACGGGACGAAGGCGAGCTACACGCTCGTGTTCCCGGCGGAGTGGGCCGACTGGTCGACCTCGGGCACCAACCTCGCGCGGCAACTGACGAAGTTCGGCATCGCCGTTCGTCCACGCGGCGTGACCGCCAACCAGCAGCCGATCGACGTCGACAAGGGCGCGTTCGAGCTGGCGATCCAGGCGTGGGGATCGAGCCATCCGCACCCGCACTTCTCGTTCGTCACCGACCTGTTCACGCACAACATCCCCATCGCGGCCAACCAGGGTGGCAAGGGAATCGCCTTCGAACTCACCCAGGACACCGACGCGTTCGGGCCGGTCGACCTCGAGAAGATCGTCAACGCCGCAGGGGAAGGGCTCGACGAGGCCGCGCAGAAGCAGAACGTGGCGACGGCCGCGCTCGCGTTCAACGAACTGCTCCCGATCATTCCGCTGTTCGAGAGGTACGGAAACAACCCGGCACTGGAGGGCACCCGGGTGAAGGGTTGGCCGCCAGACGACGATCCGATCCTGCAGAACTCGCCGTACGCCGACAACTTCGCCATCCTGGCGATGTTCACCGGGAAGCTGGCGCCTGCCAGCTGAGACACCAGCGCCCGGGCACGCGGTGCGAGTCTCAGCCGAGCGCGTCGTAGGTCATGCGGAGCTGACGTTGCCGCGCCGGATCTTCGCTGCAGGGGTAGAGATCCTGGTAGGCGTACCGACTCGAGCCGATGGGATAGGTGTCCGGTCCGGCCCAGATACCAATGACGTTGCGTCGCGGTGTGGTGGATCGGTTCGCGCCGCCGCCGTGGAGGATGTTGACGTGGAACAGCACGGCCGATCCGGCCGGACAGGTGACCGTCCTGCGTTCCATGCCGGCGGGTAGGTCGGCCTCGTCGATGTCCTGGTCACCCACCGAGACGTTCTCGTCGACCAGCAGGTGGCTGCCGGGGAGGACGACGGTCGCGCCGTTCTCCTCGGTCATGTCGTCGAGGCACAGCATCGCCGTCAGCAGGTTGGCCGTGGAGTGGTAGAGGTACGGAAGGTCGCGGTGCCAGACGAACGCACTGCTCGCCTGGGGTTCCTTGTTGATGCACTTGTAGTTGTGGAAGTGGAACTCCCGGCTCTCGAACAGCGTCTCGAGCACGTCCAGCAGAGGTTCGTAGCGGATCAACCGCGCGAACACCGGGTCGAAGAGCGGGAGTTCCATGATCAGCCGGACCGCCTTGCCCACCCGCTCGGCGTCCGGGCGGTCACCGCCGTCGCGGGCGTAGTCCCGTTCCAACTGCACATGCGATCGCAGGTGCGGCGGGAGTCCGTCGGGGTCGTCGGTGATGCGATCGATCGCTTCGCGAAGTGTCGCGAGCGTCTTGTCATCGAGGCAGTCCTCGACCACCAGATAACCATCGCGTTCGTACGCGGCCTTCCACACGTCCGGCTGGTGTCTCACGGCCTTCGTCCCTCCTGTGTACGCAGGACCTCGAGCGTATAGAGCTTGACAGGTCCATTCGTAGTATTGGGACCAGGATTCTCGCCACGAGGGATGGCGAGGCTTCCAGCCCAGCGACCTCGCGCGGGCATTGCTCGCCGCCCGTCCCTCTGCCCGCGCGGAGATCGAGGAGACGGCACCCCCGGCGACAGCGACGAGGGCGGGTCCCCATTCGTCGACATGGGTCGCCGCGTCGTCCACGATATTGACGACGCCACGAGGCCAGGTGAGCGCCGCAACCGTCGCATCGGTTGCATCCTCGACGTGGACGAAGCTCGTCCACGCCGTCGTCGCCACGACCTCACCCTCGCGGGCACGACGGTAGTAGGCACCGCCCTTCGGGCTGTACCAGGTGCCGGGGCCGTAGAGCATGCCGTACCGCAGGACGACTCCGCGCCCGAGGCTGAGCACCGCCTCCTCCAGGGACTCGACCGACCCGAAGGCGGGCGACCCATCCTCGGCGCGCGCCAGGGGCACAGTCTCGTCGGCAAGACCCTCGCCGGGCTCGTACGCCCAGGCGATGCTCTGCGCGATCATGTGGTCCACTCCGCCGGCGCGGGCGGCGGCGACGAGGTTGGCCGTCCCCTCGACCCGCAACCGGGCGTTGCCGCCGAAGTCGAACTCCGCGAGGTCGGTGAGTTCGTGGATGATCAGGTCCGGCCGTGATGTCTCCACCGCGCGCGTCACGTCGGCAGGAACCAACGCGTCCATGAGGAGCGCGGTGGCGCCGCACGCCTCGATGGAGGCTGTCCGTTCGGGCCGCCTGGTCGTCGCGAAGACGTCGTGACCGGCCCGGACGAGCCTGTCGACAATTCGTGCTCCCAGGACGCCGGTCCCGCCGGCGACAAGAACGCTCCATGCGCCACCACTCACTCGATGAAGTATTGCTCAGGTCTCGTCAGGCCCGGTGTCAGGCATGTCACCGAGTCGCGCATCGACGCTGGTACGTTGCGGAAGTTGTTCTTGACCACGCCGTAGTTGTTGGCCGGAAGACTGATGCCGATCACGTTGAACATCTCGGCGTTGATCTCGAGGATCTCCTTCATCAGCGCGTGCTGGTCGGCCTCACCCGGCGTCACCTGGATCTGGTCGTAGATCTCGAGGGTCCGTGCCACGAGTTCGGGCGGCTTCTCGCCGGAGGCGCCACGGGAGTGGTACCACTCCCGCCACAGCGGTCCGGGGGTGATGGTTCCGTCGAGCGGGAGATACCACATGGGACGCAGAAGAACGTCGGCGTCATAGCCCAGCTCTCCCTCCCACATCGAGATGTCGAAGTCGTTGGCCTCGGAGCGTTCCAGCCACAGTGACCTGTCCTGGGCCTGCGGGCTGATGTCGACACCGACCTTCTTCCAGTACGACTTCAACAGGTCGGCGACGTCCGCCCACTGCGGAGTCCACGAGGTGACGAACGTGATCTGTGCCGAGATCCGCCGGCCGTCGGGGCCGAGGCGGAAACCCGCCGAATCCCGTTCGGTGTAGCCGGTCTTGTCAAGGATGCGGTCGGCGAGGGCCGGGTCGTACTCCAGGTACTGCGTGGCAAGGCGCTCGTCGTAGAACAGCGACTCCTTGCGGGGACTGGTCTGCCACGGTTCACCCTGCCGCTGGAAGACCACATCGATGATCTCCTGCCGGTTGATCGCGTGCGAAAGGCCGACGCGGAAGTCCCGCTGGTTGAAGATCTCGCGCTTGGCCGGGTCCTTGTGGGTGAGGTTGAGCGCGATGACGGTCGTGTTCATCGACGTCGGAACGGTCTCGAAGAATCGGTAGTCGCCGTTCTGTCTGTTCTTGGCGAGAACGGGCTTGTTCCTCGGCTTGCCGATCGTACGGTTCTGCATGTCGATCTCGCCGTTCATCGCCTTCAACAGCATGACCTCGGCGTCGCCCAGGATCTCGTAGTTCACCCGGTCGATGTAGGGGAGCTGCCGGCCCTCGGTGTCGACCTTCCAGTAGTACGGATTCCGTTCGACGATGGCCCGTTGGCCGTCGCCGAGTGCGGTGATCGTGCGCCAGGCATAGACGGTGGGGCACTCGGGATTCATGTAGGTCTCGCCCGCACCGAGTCCGATGCAGGCCTTCGTTCCGAAGAGTTCCACCCAGTCGTCGGCACCGGCCTCCTCGACGAGCGCGTCGACGTCGGGGTTGTAGGACTTGTGGAACTGTTGGAGATAGTGCTTCGGGAAGCGTACGAACGTACCGCTGCTGGACGCGTGCTTCTTGATGCACAGACCCTCCGGCCGCTCGAAGACGAACCTGACGGTGTGGTCGTCGACCTTCTCCGCCACCGACGGGTTCTTGGCCTCGATCGGTGTGATCTCCCGATTGTTCACCACGTCGTTCTGGTAGAAGACGATGTCGTCGGCGGTGAACGGCTCGCCGTCGGACCACTTCATTCCGGGCCGCAGGTGGAAGGTGTGCGTGGTGCCGTCAGCACTGCTCTCGTAGGACTCGGCGACGTTCGGGATGATCTTGGTGAAGTCGGGACTCCACCGCAGCAGGCCTTCGTAGCCGATCGTGCGGTCCATCCAGACCGCGTCGGCGACGCCGAGCAGGGCGGTGTGCCAGGTGCCGCCGTAGACGCCGGGCCCCTCGACCGGTTCGATCACGAGTGGCTTGTCGGGGAGGCGTTCCTTCAGCGGGGGAAGATCGCCGTCCTTCACGAGCTTCGCCCACATGGGTGCCTCTTTCGCCCCCGGTTGGCCGTCACTTCCGGACGCTCGCCCATCCCCTTTCGGTGTGGTGGAGAGATCGCAGCCGGTCAAGGACAGAGTGAGAAGGGTGGCACCACCCAGGCCAAGAAGTTCTCGTCTGGGCAGGCCTCCACGGTTCGTCGTCATTGACTTCCCCCTATCGTGCTGGTGGGTCACTCCTCGCCGATGGTCTGCCGATCGGCGGAGGAGAAGGAGATCACGAAGACGGCCTGCTGCTCGCCGACGTTGCGCGCGTTGTGGAAGGTGCCCTGCGGGATGCTGATCGTGTCGCCGGCCGACATCATGATCTTCTGGTCGTCCAGGCTGTGCTCGATCGTCCCCTGCAGGACGTGGAGGACCTCGTCGCAGTTGGGGTGGAAGTGCCGGGGATTCTCCATGCCTGGCTCGATGTAGCACCGACCCACCGTCATGGTGGTGGAGTTGCCGAGCTTCTCCGACACCATCCACACCAGCCGTCCCCAGCTGGTCTCCTCGATCGTGTGGTCGTCGGCGCGGCTGACCGCGGAGGTGGGATGCACCATCAGTGACCTTCCTGCGAGGGAACGGATGTCGGATCGACCTCGGCGAGCGGCAGGTCCACCACCGTGCCGGGAGGAGTTCGCCGATACGCGTCGAAGAGCGTCATGATGGCCAGTGCGTCGTCCAGGGTCCCCTTGCTCGGCGGCGTCTTGGCCAGGACGCTCTCGCAGAAGTGCAAAATCTCGGGGACGTAGCCGAGGTAGAAGAGGTTCTTGTTGTACAGCTGCCCGAGGGAGAACTCCGGCTCCCAGGTCAGTGGTGCGGCCTCGTCGTCGACGACGTACGAACGCGACCGGCCGTACGCCAGCCGCCCTCCGCGCCGGTAGTAGGTGAGCCGAACGCCGTTGTCCACCACGACGTTGGTCCCGCGCCCGATGACCTCGACCCGCTCCAGCGGACTGGTCGCCGCACTGCCGCCCGCGAGATGCAGCGTACCGACCGCACCGGAGGCGAACCGCAGCATCGCCGTGCTCGCACCGGCCACGGGTTCCCACTCGTGACTGAACCGCGTCACCGGCCCCATGAGGTAGTTCAGCACGGCACCTGGATGGTAGATGTGGTCGAGGAACCCGATCATGTCGCGTGGGTTGTCGCGCCGCTCCGGTGGCGGAAGCCCTTGCGGATAACGAACCAGGACCGAGGAGACGGGACCGAACTCCGGCGAGGAGATGATCGCCTTCGTCTTCTCCATCGCCGGGGTGAAGATCTTCTTCAACCCCGTCATGACGAACCGGCCCGTGGCCGCCGAGGCCTCCTGCAGCTGACGAATCTCCGCTGTCGACGCGGCGGTCGGCTTCTCCATCCAGACGTGGGCGCCGGCCGCGAGACAGTCGAGGGCCAGCTGGGTCGCCTGGACGCGGCCGTCCTCGTGGTAGCTCGTCACGATGAAGACGGCGGCGGGCTGCTCGCGGGCGAGCATCTCGTGGTGGTCGGCGTACGCCTGTGGAGCACCGAACTGGCGGGCGTAGTCCCGCGCCCGCGACTCGTCGACGTCGCACACCGCCCGTAGGTCGACGGGTGCGTACTGGAACGCCGGATAGACGTTGCGGTACGAATGACCGCCCGCGCCGATGAACGCACACGGGATCCGTTCGTCGTACTCGAACTGGTAGGTGATGTCGCCTACGGGCACGCTCGCTCCTCGGTTGACCGCCGGGCACCTGCGATATTGGCGTCAGGTTGACTGATCGGGCGCAGCGTAGCTATAGCCAAATCTTGGAAATTGGACTTTCCTTGGGTCGGTGAGATTCACGGCAGACGATTTGGCCGGAATGCTCCTCGAGTCGGGAGCCCGGTCCGGCCCGCTGTACCAACGGCTGAGCGGGGGCCTCCGCGAACTCATCGACCTCGGCGAGATCCCGGCGGAGTCGGTGCTGCCGTCCGAACGGGCGTTGGCGAACGCGCTCTCGGTCAGTCGCACGACGGTCGTCGCCGCCTACCACACCCTCCGGCAGGAAGGCCGGCTCGAACGCCGGCAGGGCAGTGGCACCCGGGTGACCGGATCAGGCCGCCCAGGGCATCGCGAAACCGTGTCCTCCAGGGCGCTTGTGGGCGACCACGCGGGCGCGCAGTTTCTGCACGGTCCGCTGCCCACCATGGACTTCTCGACCGCGGCCCTACCGTGCCTCGACCTGGTGCCCGAGGTGGCGGCGGGACTGACCCGGGCGGAGTACGACACCCTGACCGCTGGCTACCACGGCTATCAGCCGCGCGGCCTGCCGGCGTTGCGCGAACGGCTCGCGGCGGCGTACTCCCAGCACGGCGTCCCCACCACGGCCGACCAGATCCTCATCACCAGTGGGGCGCAGCAGGCGCTCGAGCTCATCACCCACGGCTGCCTGCAGCCGGGCGACAGCGTGGTGACCGAAGCGCCGACCTACCGGGGCGCGTTGGAGGCGTTCAGGCTGGCCAACTGCCGGATCCGGTCGGTCCCGTGCGACGACAACGGCATGGACGTCGAACGGGTCGAGGATCTCCTCACCGAACGCCCGCCGCGGTTGATCTACGTCCAGTCGACCGTGCACAACCCGACCGGCATGGTCCTCGCCGACGGTCGGCGATGCCGCCTGGCCCGGCTCGCCGAGCGCCACCAGATCATCGTGGTCGACGACACCGCGCTCGCCGGCACGCTCATCGAGGGGTCGCCTCCGACGCCGCTGGCCGGACTGAGTACGAGCGAGCGGATCCTCACGATCGGGTCGATGAGCAAGCTGTTCTGGAGCGGGCTTCGGCTCGGCTGGATCCGCGGCACCGCTCAGGTCGTCTCGCGACTGGCGCAGATGAAGGGCATGACCGATCTCGGCACGTCGCTCGTGAGCCAGCAGATCGCGATCCACCTGCTCGACCGGCTGCCGGACGCGCAGGCCACCCGTCGCCGCGAGCTCGCCGAGGGCCTGGCGGCGCTGACTGGCTTACTGGGCGAACATCTGCCCGACTGGACGTGGCGCACGCCGCGCGGAGGCGCGTCCCTCTGGGTGCGGATACCCACCGACTCGGTGACCAACTTCGCGCACTTCGCGGTGCGCTTCGGGGTGGCGATCCTTCCTGGTACCGCGTTCTCTCCCGACAGCGTGACCGACGACCACACCCGGCTGCCGTACGCCCTTCCGCGCACCGCGATGGTGGCCGGCGTACAACGGCTCGCTCGGGCGTGGGATGGCTACGCTGAAGGTCATCGCGCCATCCCCACCGTGGCCGTCACCACCTGAGCCCACGGACCAGGTGGAGCTCGCCGCCGCACAGGCCCGCCCGGGGCTCTTGTCGGGAACGCCGTGCTCCCCTGTCAGGGAACGGGAGTGCTGACCTCCGTCAAATGACCACGCTGAGCAGGCCTGCGGTTTCTGGACAGGTGTCGGCACCTGTTCCGGGTGCCGCAGGCCTGCTCAGCGTGGTCATTTGTGCCGGCGGCTGAGGTCCCCTTGCAAGGAGGCTGTCAGCCTGGGTGTTGCGTCGGGTGCGAACCGCGGTACTCCCGCATCGTCGAACTCGAGGTGTACGCCTGAAGCACGGCTACGAAGAGGAAGGCCGCCTCACGAATCGTCGGCGACGCGGAACCGGTCAGAAAGGGTCCGGCCATCGGGTCCGCCGTGGACCCGCACCGACCATCTGGTCGTCTCGCTCCCCAGCACGATGGTCGGAACCAGGTAGTTCTCGAAGGCGGTGAGAACGGTTGCGGTGAATCGGTCCATGAGGTGATCTCGGATCGCATCGCCCTCGCCGTCCACTGCAAGCTCGGTGGCCGTGGCGTTTCCTGGCGTGACGAAGCCGTGCTGCCAGTGCCGCAGTTCCGCGGCGTCGCCGAACACCAGGCGGAGTGGGAACATGCGTTCCTCCCACTCCCGTTCCGGTGTGCTGAGGTCGAGTGGCCTCCGCTGCGGTGTCACTCCTTGCCGAGTCTCCGGCAGGGAGATGATCGCCTCGTCGCGGTCCGCGGCCGGATCGGTGGCCGCGGACATGTCGAGGTAGTACCAGCGTCGTACCGGATTTCCGTGACCATCTCGCGTGTGCACCGCCTGGCCGGAGGCAAGGACCTGGTAGAGCGAGGTCAGGCGATATTGCCCGTCGATCAACAACCGCTCGGGCGCATCCGATGACGAGGGAGCGCCTGTGACGGGGCGGGAGCTGAACCGCAGGCCAGGGTCCCCCGCCTGGAGAAGCTGAAACACGCCGATCGGATAACCCAGCGAGACGCTCGCGAGCAGACTCGTGATCCACTCGTCGTCCAGGCGCAACTCCCGCTGAAACTCGGGCACCTGAATTCTGCCCTCGTGTGCCTCGTCGAGAAGTCGCGGGAGAGGCTCCTGCGCGCACTCGTAGCTGGGCCGCGGCGTCCCTGTCATGGTCGCATTGTCACGTAGCCGTCCTTGGCCAGCAAAAGGTTTCACCGGCGCGGCGTACCCGGCGGATCGACTCCCGGCCTCAGTGCGTGTCCGGGTCGCGCCAGAAGAACGCCTCCGGGTCGTACGCCGCCGGCGTCGGGTGCTGCCACACGCAGATCAGCCCGCCCGCGACCGCATCGTCGCGGCCTTCACCGAACGCGGTGTGGCCAACCCGGTGGTCCTTTCCGGCGACATCCATCGCAATATGGCCGCCGACATCAAGGCCGACTTCGACGACCCGGGCTCCGAGACCGTCGCCACGGAGTTCATCGGGACGTCGATCAGCTCCGGACTCGACGGCGCCGACATGGACGAACTCGGCCCGGAGTTTCTTGCCAATCAGCACCTGCGGTTCTACAACTCCCTGCGCGGCTACGTACGTTTCCAGGTGATACCCGACCATCTGGTGTCGGACTTTCGCGTGGTGCCGTTCGTCCGCCAGCAGGGGGCGCCGATCAGTACCCGTGCGAGTTTCCTCACCGAGAACGGCCGGCCGGGTCTGGAGCAGATCGCGGACAACCCGCCGGTCGGGCGTCGCTTCGCGGTGGACATCCCGCCGCCCGAGCAGCCGGTCAGTCCGTACGAGTAGCTCCTACGAGGGGTCCGTACGAGAATGCCGGACGAGAATGCCGGGCGCGAAGTCGGCAACCCTGACAGACAAGGGGAACGAAGGTCATGGTCGATCCGTTGGTCCCGCCCACGAACTCCGACGATCTCCGCCTGTCGGCCCTGCCGGTCTCGCTCGAGGTGCTCGCCGTGCCGTGTGGTGCGCGGACCCTGGACGTCGGGATACGCAACGCAGCGGCCGAGCCGGTCTAGGGCGATGTCCTGCTCATGCCGGAACCTCCGCTGACCGTCTCGCCCGACCTCATCTCCAGCTACTTGCGGGCGGGTTACGAACTCGACGTACCGGTCGAGGTCCGGGCACCGGTCGGGACGGTGGCCGGGGACACCGCGATCACGCTCCGGGCGGGGCGAGACGGGCAGGGTGACGAGCTCATCGTGCCCGTCACGGTGACGACGCCCCCACCGGTCCCGGTGCGAACCACGGCCTGTCAGTGGCCGCCAGCAAGCATCCGCTGGCCGAGTGGCGTCAGGCTGTGGACGACGTATCGGCCGCTCCGGGTCGACCTCACGAGGCCGCTGTTGCGCAGGATGGCCGTATGCTCACTCGTCGAGGACAGGGAGAGACCCGTACGTGCGGCCAGTCGAGTGGTGCCGAGAGGGCTGGTCAGCGCCCTCAGCAGGGCGGCTCGTGGCCCACCGATCAGCGCGGCCAGGTGCCGGTCGGTTCCGTCGCGGATATCGGTTGGTTGCATCCAGTGCGGTGGCGGACCTATGGGATAGACGAGCACGGGGTCGAGCTCGGCGTTCGCCAGGGTCACCGGGGTGCCTCGGCAGAAGAACGAAGGAACCAGGGTCAAGCCGCGGCCGCCGAGGTCGATGGTGAGGTCGGCGGGATAGTCGGCGGTCAGGACGGGAGGCGTCCAACGGATGCCTCGTGCCAGGCTTCCCAGCAAGGCGTGCACACCACCGCTGAGCATTCGCCGGGTGATGCCGCGACGGTGATCGTCCAACTGGGTGGCGATCTGGTCGTGGAACTGCGCGAGTGCGAGGTCGTGGTACGTACGAAGGGCGGATCCCAACCAGCGCAGCTGCCGCGGTTCTCCTGCGGCGACGCCAGCCAACCATGAAGACCGGCTGGACACGCCATTCGCCTTGGCCATCTCTGAACGCAGGCGCGCTCGGGGTACGTGCAGCACCTCATCAATACCCGCCTCGAGATTGGTGCTCGTGGGTGCAGGGGTCAGGAAGTCGGGAAAGTACCGCTGCGGAGGCGCCAGTTCGTACAAGCCGGCCACGACGGGCGCGAGTCGGCCGCGCGCCACGGTGCGAACCCAGCCCGCCCATTCCCGGTAGGGGCTGGCACGGGTATGTCGCGCGCCCATCTGGTGCAGGCTCAGCACGATCTCCCACATCGGGTCGAGGTCCTCAGTGACCCGGACGCGGCCCATGTCATCTGGCGTGAACACCATCCGCAGCACGTCACACCCCCGCCTCGCGACCTGCCCATGTACGCGCCGCCGGCCGAGCGTGCCCGTGCACGAGTAGTCGGCACCGAGCGGCCTCGTCGCCAGCGCACGACCAGGCTGGCGGTAGCCACTACTGATCCACTCTCGATCCGATCTTGTCCCACACTTCGTCGCATCGGGCGGTCCCACCGGCATGCAGTGGTGGGGAACACTTCGGCTCTACCCGAAGTGGCTCGACCAGCCCGTCCCTGCCGGTGACCATGTGAGGGATGGCAAGATATGCGGCCCGCCGGCCCGCCCTCGACCTGCTGTACGCCGCCCGGTTCATCGCACTCGTTCTTGCTGGCGTCGGCCTGGTTGCCGCGCTGCTCCTCTACCTGGTTCCGACTCCTGCCGCCTCGCTGGGCGGCTGGCCACTCGGATACACACTGGGGACGCCGGCTGCGGTGGAGCTGGGTGATGTTTGCCAAGCGCGCGGATCTCGAGGGATCGAATCCAATAACCGGACGACGTGCCCGGGGGCGTCCTGGTCCGTCGAGGGCAAAGCCGCGAGCGGCACTCTGTATGCACGGTGGGCGCAGGTGGCGGGTAGCGGGGAGCTGCCCGATCGCGTCGACGCTCGAGTCTTCAACGGTGCGGCGTACCTCGACCCGCCAGCAGCACGCTACGGTCTTGCGGTCGTACCGCTAGCTCTTGTCGGCCTCGGCTTCCTCGCGTTGGTGTTCAGCGTGCCGCTGTGGATCATTCGACGCCGTACAGGGGACGAGGGCGACTGGGATGTCGACGACGCCATGGTGCTCGGAGTCGTCGGGCTGGCACTTGCGGCGTCGGCCGGTGCGGCGGCGGGCTATCTGATGGCCGAAAGCACCAGTGACCGTCTCGGCGCAGGTGCCGTGGTGCTCGCCGCCGTCGTCTGGGTGGTGTGGCAGGTACGCGAGTGGCACAACGACTAACGGCGGCCACACTAGCTTTCGCAATCGGCTGCCTGTTAACGGCGTGCGGCGGAAGCCCTGAGCTCGTCAGCGGTCCAACAGGCACACCTCGACCACCCGACGTGACGCCGGCGCCGGCCGCCAGATATCGGCTTCAGCGCCTCTGTCGACGTGAACGATGACAAGGTCACGATCGACTACGAAATCGTCAACGAAGGCACCCGGCCGATCGTCGCCTTCAACCGTGTTCCCACGCGCGACCGCCCGAATCCCGGCGAGCCGGAAAGCTTCTATGTCCAGGGGAGCGGCAGAGGGGTGCAGCTTTCCATGCAGGTCTTCGAGGCGCCAGATGTGGAGATGGCCGCACGGCACGTCCTCCGCGGAACGATCGTCGAGCCAGTGAGCGGATCAGCGAACACATCGTCACCGACAGCACGTTCGAGACGCGTCGGCCGTACCAGGAAATCCTCGGCTATGACCAAGAGACAATGCAGGCCGAGTTTGCCGACGTGTGCATCGGCGTCGCGCGGGCCGAGAGGTGACTCCTCTGCCAGACGACACCCATCCCATGTACGCGCACGACACGAGGACGGCAAACCAGCAACACCTGCTCTGCTCCACCTCGGGCAATTCGTAGTCGGTCGTTCCGACGTGTGTCATCTCACTCGTACCTAAACTCGAAGTAGCTGATGCAGTAGATTCCGGTGCTGTCACGGCTGATCGTCATTGTCCCGACTATGTCTTGGGACACGGGCAGGAGCTGGGTGCGCCCCGTGACGGAGCCGGTGTACTTGGAGGCGCCCTTCGGTCCAGGATCGGGTGCCACAGCGAGCTTCGCCCTGGTATTGACGGCCATGTTGATCATCGTCTGGGTGGCGAGCGACTGCCGCGTGCCGCAGACGTAGCTCATGGCCTTGATTTCATCACTGTTGTTGACCAGAGTGATGAAGTTGCGCATCTTCTCGAAGGCCATCTCCCGAGTTTCCGGCTGTGCAGGGGGCGAGTTGTCCTCTGGGCGGACGTCGAGCACGCACCAGTCTCCTCCGCTGGTACGCACGGTTCCCCGCCAGACAAGGGGCTCCGGCTGTGGGGCAATGACTCCCCTCGCCGTGACGTATGCGGTCGTGGAGTTCTGCGCTTCTACCTTGTCCACAGTGAACTCTGTGACACGGAGTTGGCCCTTGGCGACGCTCCTCGTCATGCTGTCGGATTCGGGGCACAGCAACGCAAGGGCGCTGTCGAACTGTTCGCCGTTGATCGCTTCGGTGAAAGCATGTGCGACCTGGCTGGGATCGCTCTCGGGTGGTGCGGAGGTGACGGTGGGCGGCGGAGGCTGCCGGTAGCGGTTGGCCCCAAGCGCGAGCGCCAGACCGGCGACCAAAGCGACCAGCCCGAAGGTGGCGAGTAGTCCACCAATGAGGTGGGGCACCTTGGTTCGGCGCGGCGCTGCCGGGGTGGGTGGCTCTGAGTTCGGTGGCGCCGCCTGGAGCGGGGTGGGCGGCTCCGGGTTCGATCGCGCTGACGACATCCCTGCGGTGGTTGGCTGCGGCTTCGGTTGCGCTGCTGCCGAGCTGGGCGGCCTGATGGGTAGAGGCTGTTCGGATCGTGTGACGAGGTCGGCCACCGCCTGCTCGTCCAGGCCGAGCCCGAGCACGAGGCCGCGCCCGAGTACGAGCAGCGTCGGCAGCGGGTCGTTGACTTCCGGCACAGGCGCACCGAGCAGACCGCGGAGCACGGCGTCCAGCAGATCGGGATCTGCCCCGGTCTGCTGGTGTACGTGTCGGACGAACTCGACGATGCGCACATCTGCGGCGTCGCGGAAGACCCGACTCGCGAGCTGCGACACCACGAGTACGGCCAGTGCCCTGGCGCGTTCAGGTTCGGCTGGTTGCTCAGTGTCGCGGCCGCACAGCACGTCAGTGATTGTCACCAGCGCCTGGAGGTGGCGCCGCTGCGCGCCCAGGCTGATGGCAGGGGCGCGACCCCTCTGCCGTGCCAGCCGGAGCCTCTCGTGCGCGAGGTCGAGTTGCTGTTGCTGGAGATTGCCGACGCAAGGGTAGGCCCACCAGCCGTGGGCGCGGGCGGAGAACAACCGGTGTGCGCGCCGCAGCCAAGGATTGGCAAGGACGGAGGCCTCTTCCGGGCTGATGGCTGCCTGGCCTGTCCGGACCCCTGCGAGTAGGCCTGCGCACAGTTCAGCCCCTTCTCGCCTGTCGGCCAGCACGAGCGTCACAGTGAGCAGGAGTAGGAAGGGGCCGGAGAGGATCAGGTAGTTGAGGGGGTGTCCGAGCACGGTGGCGAGGAAGGCGTCCTCGATGGCGGCGGGCATTTGATTTTTGTAGGAAGTCCAGTTCCACACGAAGTGAGCGGTGATCGC
This sequence comes from Actinopolymorpha sp. B9G3, assembly GCF_040120725.1. Classification (NCBI taxonomy): domain Bacteria; kingdom Bacillati; phylum Actinomycetota; class Actinomycetes; order Propionibacteriales; family Actinopolymorphaceae; genus Actinopolymorpha; species Actinopolymorpha sp. B9G3. The sequence goes on from NZ_JBEEAB010000010.1 coordinate 217,684, forward strand.
TAGCCCGAGGCCACCCGCCGCGATCGCGAGCCGTGCGATGGCGTTCCGCTGCCGGTAGGCCAGCGCGATGGCCGTACCGATGAGCCCGGTGAACAGCACATGCCCGAACGCAACACCGGACACCCACTGCCGCACCCACACCTGCACGATCGCCGTGTCGAAGTTGTACATGGCATAGCGGCTGGTTTCCACGAAGTTGAATCCCGCACCGACCATGGCGCCGAGCGCGAAACCGTGCACCGGGCTGTCGTAGCGATGGCGTAGGTGGGCGAAGAGGGCGAGCACTCCGAGTCCTTTGGCGACTTCTTCCCAGAGTGGGGCGGCAAGGGCGATGCCCGGCGCCATCGACACCTCCGGGCGACGCAGCCAGTACCCGAATCCCATATGGAGAATCGCGAGAAGTTGGTGCCCCGCGGTGAACGCGAATGTGCAGCCCCAGGCAACGGCGACCAGACAGTAGCGCAGTGGGATCCGTCGGTAGCGCTGCACGCGGTAGAGCACGGCGATAGCCATCGCCAATCCAGGAATGGCCATGAGGACGCCGCCGAGTGCGTTGGGGATGAGAATGAAGCCGATAGGGATGGTGGCCATGCCGGTGCCCAACAGCAGGGCGGCGATGTTTCGCGCCGGCTGCCAGCCGGCGGGGAGCGGGAGTTTCCACACCAGCAACCCGAGTGGGGCGCCTAAGACGAGCCCGGCAAGAAAGGCCCAGCCGAAGAGCGCGGGAGTCGGCATGCGCCGTGCAGGGTAGTCGGCGAGTGCACCGGGATACTCCCAGATCGGCAATGGCAGGACGGCAAGAAGCGCTGCGAGCGCGGAGGCTGCGGTGACCCCGAGGATGATCCCCGCTTGGAGCTTGTTTGCCTTTATACCGGGCATCGTTCGTCTATCGCTTTGTTGAGCTTCTGGATATTGGTCGCCGGCGGCAGCACGGGCACTGCCGGGCGGCGTGAGCCAACCCCGCCAAGCGCTGTGGCCATGGCCTCGATGTCGCTGGCTACCCCATTCATTGCAGTGCGCAGTTGTTCATCCTTGAAGGACTGTGATTGCTCACGCAGGTGATCGGCGATAGCAATGAGCCTTTTGGATTTGGCGCGTGGGGCGAGGTGGCCGTCGTGGACCACCTCTCGCATGTCTGCCTGCACTTTGGACCAGCTGGACCGCAGCGCCTCACAGTTCTCCGCCATTGCTCCCGACTGCGCGAAACAGCCGCCCATCGCAAGCGTGAGTAGGAGGACGCTGACGATTCGCATGGTTCTCCTTGGTGCCAGGCGCGCCTCCCGCGGTGCGGACCGCGCCGAGACGGGACTCATTTCAGCCCTCCGAACAACCCGTGCAGGAACGCGATCAGCCAGACAATCCAAGCCAGCAGCGTCGAGAGAGGATCGGAAAGGCCGGCCCCCTGAGTCCCCTCGCCCGTCTTGGCCTGATCAGCCGCGTCCCCTTGCGTCAAAGCGCGATCCAACCTCTCAGGGAATTCGGCGGCCATCCTTTCGCGCGTCAATGCGCCTTCCTTGCGCGCCTTGAGCCATCTTTCTCTGAGGCGGTCACGGAGTTGCCTGCGCCACTCCCGAAGACTGCGCGCCTCGGGGCGTGGCTGTTTCTCTGTCGGCCCTCCCTTGCGTTCAGACTGCGAGCCCTTGTTCTGCCGGCGCCCTAGTCGGCGTTGCCGGCGCTCCTCGACTCTTCGCAGTCTCTGCAGTTCGAAGCGGTTGAGCACGAACGAGCCGACGGTGGCATATGCGCCAGCGGCGGCGACAGCGGTCCCCGAGAGGGCGGCGATCCCAAGCGCTGAGGCCCGAGCGCATATTCCACGTCCGTTGGCCGGCGGTTGCTCGGACCCAGGTTTCGCGCTGAGCCGGTCTCCCTGAGCGTGACTGGTGGCTGTCGGGACATGTCCGTAGGTGATGCTCGTCCCGTGGCAGTGTGCTGCCGCCGGCTCGGACGATACGAGTAGCAGCCAACAGGCCAGCCCCAGCGCGGCGACTAGCCGGGCGAACATCGTCACGGCTACCTCGATTCCTGACGGCGAGAATCGGCCTTATCGTGGGAATCCACGCCCCGGGGACGAGGGGGGTGTCATCCACTCGCCGTGCGCGCGTCTGCCTCGGCTGCCAGGCGTATCGCCTGCTGCGTCATTGTGACGATCTGATCCGCGGGGGCATAGCGACGCTGGGAATGGGTCCAGACCAGGAGCATTCCGAGGTCCGAATCTAGACGCCAGCCGTCGAAGCTCGATTCGAGGAGCAGCCGGCGGGCCTGTGGGGTGAGTCCCGCGCCGACATGGTTGGCGTCGTCGGCTGTTATGAGAAACCTCTTGTCGAAGGGCTGGTCGCCGGTACGGATCAGCTGCCCGGGCCGCCACTCGTCATGACTTTGCCATTTGTTCGCCACCTGCACCCAGAACGGCACGTGCGGCAATGGAACCGCCCAGACCGTGTGCAGGTAGGTCAGCTGCGCCCGACCGGCTCCGGAGGCGTGTCCTGCCAGCCAGTCGAAGACCATAACCCGGCGTCCCTCGGCAACACCTTCGAGGACGTTCAGGATGCGGGACCCGACGGCCATCCGCGTCGGCTCCATGTTCATGAGCTTGCTCGTAATCATGCTGCCCGCTGTGCCCAGCGACCGGGGCAGCTGCTGCACGAGTGGCACCAGGTCTGGTCGCTCCGCCGTGTATCCCCATCCCTGGCTCTCCGCCAGATCGGCCATGGCCTTCGAACGCTGCGCCGGTGCCCGCCGCGCACGAACCCTCGGTACGACGATGGCGGCGATGACAAGCAAGATCACCGCAACCACGACGACCTTGGTCACCAGTTCACTCATTCGACCTTCACCCTCCTCGACTCCGAACTCGCGTCCGTCATCCGACCAAGGTCGGGTGACACCGGTCCAGTCGTTTCGGGTCGAGCCGAATTGTCGCGGCTCAGAGGTCGTGCCTGTGATAGCGAATAAGGACGGGCAGCTCGGTGACGGACACCATGCTGCCTGGCTTGGGCACCTCCACGGTCCCGTCGAGATGCTCGACCCGCGCGGTGCCCGGCTCGGCAAGCATGGTCGCCTTGCCGATGTCGGTCCACCGGATCACCGCCTCGCGCGACGGTCGATCGGGAGGGCAACCCCCGGGCGAGGACGCAAACACGAATCGGAGCTGCCAGACATTCGGAGGGAGGTTGTCGTCGCTGCCGTGACTGGCGGATCGTACGTACGCATCGGTCAGCCAGCGCTGCAGCCTGTCAACGAACCAGGCGGCCTGCGTGGGCGGACCGCCCTCAGCCTGGAGGACGATCGGGACGTTTCGTCCTCCCCAGTAGTGGAAGTACATCCGACTGCACCGCGCGAAGATGCCTGCGAGGAAGTGGCGTACGGCGTATGCGCCCGCAGTGGCCTGATCCGGTCGCGGAGCATGGACGATGTTATGAGCGGGTCCGGTGCTCCACATCAGACGCTGGGCGCCCACGGCATGCAATGTCCGGTCGATGAGGCCGCTGAGCTCGACCATCTCCTCCGGCGGTCCGGAGGGATCACGCGGATGCAGCTTGACCGCGACGGCGTCGCAGTGCTCGAGAACCCCTGCCTCGGCGTACGCCCGAAGTTGTTCCCTTGCGGCCGGATCCCAGAGGTCACCGAACGACGGCGACACCACGAGTGCAGCTGGGTCCACGTCCTTGATGATCCTTGCCGCACGCTGGACCATCGCGGCGAGCGTTTCGGCGGATCCGTTGTACCGCATCGGCGAGTTGACGTAGTCCCAGAGTTCGTACGCCTCGATCCGGCCCTGGTAACGGGTCACCGTGGCGCGGACGTAGGCATCCCAGTCGGCCAGATCATCCGGCGGCGCTGCACGGCAATCGTCGAGGTAGACCGCGCGTTTCGCGTCAGGGCATACCCATCCAGCCGGCATACCCATCGTGTAGAGCACCGGCAGGCACGCGTTCCGTGCGCCGGCCACGAGCCGGTCCAGCGTCCGCCAGTCGAAGACCTCCTTGTGGGGTTGGATGTTCGACCACCGGCAGGCGCAGTCCCACAGGCGGACCGCCCCAACTCTGAAGTCGGGCATCCTGCCACTGGTGCTGTTGAGGGTTACGCCGAAGAACGCCGGATTCACCGGCTCTGGCGGGTCGTGGTACCACTCCGGACCAAGTACGTGTTGCGGGGCGACGCGCACAGCTGGCACCGGCACCGCCATGGCGGGATCCGGCTCATCCACACCGGCAAGGATTGTCTCGTGCATCCGCTGCAGCTCTGGTCCCGGTTCAACCCCGAGTTCCTCCACGAGAACGCTGCGCCCGGACCGGTACACCTCGAGTGCCTCGGCCTGGCGGCCGAGCCGGTGCAGCGCCCGCATCAACAGGACGCGGAACCGTTCCCGGAATGGGTGCGCCTCCACCAGAGCAAGCAGCTCGCCCACTCGCTCGCCATGTCCCCCGATGGCGAGTTCGGTCTCGAGGCAGCGCTCCAGGACAAGCAGCCGACGGTCCTCCAACCTGGTCGCTTCGGCTGCCAGGGTGCGCACTCCACCGAGTGCCGGGCCACGCCACAGGGCGAGTGCCTCCCGAAGGCGAGAGATGCACGCGTCCATCTGCCCGGCAGACCGGAGCTCGCCGGCCTCGGCGGCCAGGCGTTCGAAGACATGGGCGTCGACGTCATCGAGTCCGGCCTGGAGGAGATAGCCGCCGGGATGGGTTTTGATCGCAGGGCCGAGCGAGCGCCGTAACACCGACACCGCGGTGAGGATCTGCCCATGAGCGGTGGTTGGAGGCGAGCCTTCCCACGCCGCGTCGACCAGACGTCGAACCGGCACGACCTGGCCAAGGTTGAGAGCGAGGACCGCGAGCACCGTCCGTTGACGAGGCCCGCCGATCGGAACTGCCGTGCCCTGGTCGCACACCTCGACCGGCCCCAGCAGGTGGTAGTCCATCCGCGCCTCCCGCGTGGCTCAGCATCAGCAAGATCGTCGCACAGTCGTACAGATCTGCGTCGGGGCAGGCGAGGCGCCACCTGGCCGCGGCCAGGCGGCCATGTCAGGACGATCCGGGGTCGTATCCCGGCGGCTCGGGCCAGAAGCTGCCCATCATGGGCGTCGACAAGGCAAGCTTGGCCGAATGCCAAGGTCGGCCCGGAAGGATGCGAGCACCGTGGAGCAGCGAGACCGTCCCCACATCCTGCTCATCACGACCGACCAGCAGCGGTTCGACACGGTGGGCCCGCGGTCGCCCGACTTCCTGCGGACGCCGCACCTCGACCAGTTGGGCCGCGAAGGCGTTCGCTTCGACCGTGCCTACGCGGAGTGCCCGATCTGCGTACCCTCCCGCGTCAGCATCATGACCGGCCGCAGCGTCCTTTCCCACGGCATGGCTGGCAACGGTTCCACCTCGGAGGTCATGGGTCGCGACGGCACGCTGCCGTCGGTGCTCCGCGATCTCGGCTACTCCACGGCGGCGATCGGAAAGATGCACTTCACCCCGGAGCGGGCGCGCCACGGCTTCGACGAGATGCTGCTGCCCGCCGACTACTACCGCTGGATGAGCGAGAGCGGCACGCCGGTGCAGCCCATGCGGCACGGCCTGGGACAGAACGAGCTCTACCCCGGGATGGCCACCGTTCCCGAGGCGCTGACGCTCACCACGTGGATCGCCGACCAGTGCGTACGCTACGTACGCGACCGGCGCGATCCGACGACGCCGTTCTTCCTGTGGGCGAGTTTCACCAAGCCCCATCCGCCGTTGGACCCGCCCGAGCCCTATGCCTCGATGTACCGCGACGCGCCCGTGCCCGATCCCGTCTACGGTGACTGGAGCGGTGACGACGCGGCGCCCGAGGCGTTCCTGCGCCAGCGGCAACGGCACAGCTACGATCTCGTACCGCCATCGGTGATCCGGGCCGCCCGCGAGGCGTACTACGGGCTCATCACCCACGTGGACTACGCGATCGGGCGGATCTTCGCCGGGCTGCAGGACGTCGGACTGCTCGACGACACGTTCGTCGTGTTCACCTCGGACCACGGCGAGTTCCTCGGCGACCATCATTCCGGCAACAAGGTCATGTTCCACGAGCCGTCCGCCCATGTCCCGTTCCTGGTGCGACCGCCCAAGCGCGACGGGCACGGCCTGCATGGCACCACGAGCGATGCGCTCGTCACCCACGCCGACGTTCTTCCCACACTTGTCGCTGCCGCGGGCGGTGAGCCCTCGCCGGACGTCGACGGGCATGACCTGCTGGCGACGGTGCGTGGCGGGACGCCGGTACTGCAGTACGTCTGCGGCCTCGCCGCGGATGGCCGCTCCGGTGCCGGTGCCGCGCCCGCTCCGGTCTACCTCGCGGTCACCGACGGCCGGTGGAAGTACATCTGGTATCCCGAAGGCGCGCAGGAGCAGCTTTTCGACCTCGACACCGACCCTGACGAACTGGTGGACCGCAGCGGCCGCCCGGACACCGAGGAGGTCCGACGGGCGCTGTCCACCGCCCTCGCCGAGCAGCTGAGGAAGGCCGGATCACCGTGGGCGACGCGCGAGGGCCTCGTCGAGACACCCCTGCGGCAGGAGCCGGTCACTGATCGCCGCGCCACCGCCTGGCCCGGCTATCACACCGAGTCCTATGGGGTGGACGTACGCCACTGACTGGCCCCGTCGCGCCGCCTGAGCTCCCTGAGCTCTCGCGGCGACCGGCCGGTGTGCCGGCGGAACACGGTCGCGAAGTGCTGTGCTGAGGAGAAGCCGAGCTCGCTGGCGATGGTGGTGATGCTGCGGTCCGTCTCGGTGAGGAGCATTTCCGCTCGCTCGATCCGCAGGTTGGCCTGGTAGCGGGCGGGGCTGACGCCGATCTGCCTGGTGTAGAGCTGTGTCAGGTAGGTAGGCGAGAGGCCGACGTTGCCGGAGAGTTCGGCCAGCGGAACCGAGTCCGCGTAGCGGGCATCGAGAATCCGGCGGGCGTGGGCGACAGCGGGGTGGAGGAGGTCGTGCCGCTGGCCGGTTGTGGCAAGTTGGCGGGTGATCTCGACCAGAAGATGTTGAACGGACAATTTCAGTCCCTCACCGCGCAACGCCTGGGCCGTCGTGACCTCACGCAGGAACGCGTCGAACGGTCCATGGACGGCGTGTGCGTCGGCCAGGTGGTAGGGCAGGTGGGCCTGCCAGCAGGCCGCGACGTCGGGCAGATCTTCGAGAAGGACGGATACGTCGAGGCCGGCGAACACGAACTGCCACGACCTTGCCGCCGGGCGGACCATGTGGTGGCGGGTCCGGGGCGGGACCGCGAGCAGGCCGTGGCGGGCGACCTCGTACTCGCTGGCGCCCACCCGCCAACGGGTCGGCGGCCCATCGGTCTGCAGGTAGAACTCCCACACGGCATGGGCGTGCGGTCCGATGAGCCATGAGGTGGGTGCGCGTTGGTCTCCGGCGTGTCTGAGTCCGGCCACCCCGGATCGCTCGAGATAGGCGTGGAACCCTGCCTGGATCCCCTTCGGCGTGATGACGGACGGCTCGACGGTCATCGCAAGATTGTGTACGTCTTGACCGGTGTTTGTGAACGCCGCCGGGGTACTCGCGGGCCTAGCGTGCGGAGGTATGACCTCACTGAGGGCACCCGCCCACCTGCTGCCGACCGACGAGGATGTCGAGTTCTTCCGCCAGCACGGCTACTGGATCTCTGGGCGGATCATCCCCGACGAGGTGATCGCCGCCGCCGAGCGCGGAATGGCGCGACTCTACGCAGGAGATGTCGATCATCGTCTGCCGAACGGGGAGTCGCAGCACGGCTGGGTGCCCGCACACGGTGACGTCCTCCGGAAGAACGACTACGCCTCACTGGTGGTCGACGAGCTGGCCGCCCTGGTGCGCCATCCGCTCATCGCTGCCTGTGCCGCTCGCCTGGCTGGAGTCGAGGAGGTCCGGCTCTGGCATGACCAACTTCTCTACAAGCCTGCCGAACGACTTCTGCCCGAAAGCGGCCAGGTCAATGTCGGTTGGCACACCGATCGGCAGTACTGGCGCACCTGCGCGAGTGCGAACATGCTCACCGCCTGGGTGCCGTTCCACGACGTCGGGGCCGCCGAAGGCTCGGTGTCGTTCGTTCCGGGAAGTCATCGCTGGGACGAGGACGTCGTCCTCAACTTCTTCGATCCTGACCTGTCGACACTTGATCGGCTGCGCGCCGACCGCCAGTTCGAGGTGGCCGTCACCGAGATTCCCAAGGGGGCGATGAGTTTCCACCACTGTCGGACGATCCACGGCAGCGGACCGAACCTGAGTCACGGCTCGCGACGGTCGATCGCGATCCACCTGCAGCCCGGCGACAACCACTTCGTCAGGCATCCGCTGCCGAACGGCGAGCTCGCCCGGCATGGCCTTGATTCCTTGGTACGGCGTACGGCAGATGGGGATCCGGACTACTCCGATCCCGCGGTCTGTCCTCGCCTGTGGCCGTCGCAGCAGTAGAGAAGGCCAGCCGGCCAGAGGAGGTGGCATCGTTGGGGAGTTTGGAACGGACGGAGTCGAGCGGTCGCCGAACCGAGGTCGGTCGCCGTCGCGTGCTGTACATGTGCGCTGCCACGGCAGGTGCGGTGATGCTCTCGGCCTGCTCCCCAGGCTCGGCTGGCCAGGAGACAGGCACCGGCTCCGGAAAAGCGAGACGTGCGGGCAGCGCGGCGAAGAGGGGATCCGCGACCAGACCGCTGCCGACCCCCTCGTCGTTGGACGAAGCACCTCAGCTCGCCGCACAGGTGAGGGCTGGTCGCCTTCCCCCGGTGGCCGACCGGCTGCCGAAACGTCCCTACGTGGTGCCCCACCACTGGCTCACACCGGGAAAGTACGGCGGCGAGCTCAGGCTGGTCGCTTCCTCGACCGACAGCGCGGCGTTCCGGGAGTACATGTACGGCCACTCCCTCATCCGCTGGTTGAACGACGGGATGGACATCGGTCCGGGGCTGGTCGAGAGTTGGGAGACGGGCGACGACGCGTCGGAGTGGACGTTCCACTTCCGTCCAGGTCTCCACTGGTCCGACGGCGCGCCGTGGACGACGGACGACATCATGTTCTGGTGGAAGGACATGGTGGGCAACGACGCGCATCCGGACACTCCACCAGATGAGACGCGTTCCGGAAACGGTGCGCTCATGGACCTGTCCGCGCCGGACGACGTCACCCTCGTCATGCGGTTCGACACGCCCGCGCCCCTTACGCCGTTTCATCTTGCCCGCTGGGTCAACGGCGGTATCGGGCCGACGTGGATGGCGCCGAAGCACTATCTGAAGCAGTTCCACCCGGCCTACAACGACCAGGTGTCCAAGGACTGGGCCTCTGCCGGAGGCGAGTTCGAGCTCAAGCGGAACTGGACGGTCAACCCGGACTGCCCCACGATGACCGGCTGGCGGCTCAAGAGCTACAAGGAGGGCCGCCAGGTCGTCTACGAACGGAATCCGTACTACTGGTGCACCGACCCGGACGGGCGGCAGTTGCCGTACGTCGACACGGTCACAGTCGCCGCCGTCGCAGACCCTGAGGTGATGAAGCTCCAGATCCAGGAGGGGGAGTATGACCACGTGGACGGTTACCTCTCCGGATCTGTCACGTTGAGCGACGTCTCCTCGCTCAAGCAGACCCAGGACCGCAGCGCACTCGAGGTCTTGTTGTGGGACAGCGGCGACGGGACCGGATCGCTGTTCTTCTTCAACTACGACTATCGCGAACCCACGATGCGCGCGCTGATCCGGAACCCGAAGTTCCGCCAGGCGTTGTCTCATGCGTTCGACCGGGCCGAGGCGCAGAAGGCGATCTACTTCAACACCGGCGAACGGACGACGGGAACCTACAGTCCGAAGTCGTTGGACTTCCTCGCCGACGACACCGCGGGGGATGTCTACAAGCAGTGGCGCGACAGCTATGTCGACCCCGATCCCGAGCAGGCCAAGGCGATTCTGGACGAGATCGGGGTGGTCGACTCCGACGGTGACGGTAAACGGGAGTTGCCCGACGGTGGCAAGCTCGTCATCCGCCTCGACTATCCGGCGGGAACCAGCCACGACCACGTCCAGAAGAACGAGTTGTTGAAGAAGGACTGGGAACGCATCGGGCTGGAGACGAAGCTCAACCCCGTGCCGCCTGATGCGTGGACGGTCGACTGGGACGCCGGCGAACTGATGTCGACCACCGCCTGGGAAATGGGCGGCGGCATCCACGAGATCCTGGTGGAACCTCAGGTGCTGGTCCCACTCGAGGGCTTCTCCGCCTGGTGGGCACCACTCCACGCCAACTTCCACGCGGTATGGAACACGGCTGACGCCGCCAAGCTACGCGGCACTGATCCGTACTCTCGCACCCCGCCGAGTGTCGAGCCCGAACCCGGGGGACCCATCGAGCGGCTGTGGCAGCTCTACGACGAGGCGAAGACGGAGCCCGACGCCATGCTCCGTTACGCCAAGGTCTGGGAAATGATCAAGATCCACGTCAGCGACGGGCCGTTCTTCATGGGTGCCGTCGCGAACTTCCCCCGGGTCGTCCTCGCGCACAAGGATCTCGCGAACGTTCCGCGCCGGGAGAACCTCCGGCTGAACGGATTCTGCGGACCGTGGAGCCACCCGAACCCGGCCGTGTACGACCCGGAGACGTGGTACTGGGTGAACCCTGGCGCGCACACCTGACCCGGGTCAGGCACGCGCGGTCCGGCGGGGACGCCGCTGTTGGAGTCGGAAGGCGCTCGGCGACATGCCGGTCCGCCGGGAGAACATGCGGGTGAAGTACGCCGGATCGTCATGGCCGACCTTCCGGGCGATTTCGGCGACCGTGAGGTCGGACTCGGCGAGGAGTTCCTTGGCGCGGTTGAGGCGTATCCGAAGGACGTACTCCTTGGGTGAGCATCCTCCACCGCGTCGGATGGTTCGGCGCAGCGAGCTCAGGGACAGCCCGATGCGTCGGGCGTGCTCGTGCACCGAGAGTGGGCTGCAGGCACCCTCGCGCAGGGCCGCAAGGATGGCGGCATCGTCGGCGTCACGGTCGCCGTCCTGGTCGTGGGCACCCAGGACCAGGGCGTGGACGGCGTGGGCGGCCTCCACCTCCGTGCCAGGACGCTGGTGGCGGCAGACGTCGAGCAACCGGTCCAGGGCGGCCCGTGCGCCGAACGGGTCGGCGAGGGGGACGACGGGCTCGGTCCTGGAGAGGTAGCCGAGTTCTTCGTACGCGGTCGCCGCCGGGCCCTCGAAGAGGAGCCAGATCTCCTGCCAGCCACGGCCATGCGGCCCGTAGCTGTGGGGCACGCCCGGGAACAGCCAGAACAGGGTCGACGCCGTGAGCTCGGCGCGGCGCGGCGCGGCGGGTCACCCCACTCCAGCCACCCCGCACCCTTGACGACGAACACGGCTGCGTAGGACTGCAGGACACGAGGCGGGCAGGGGTCGACCTGCTGTTTGTGGCCCGCTCCGAGGCAGGCCATCCCCAACCTGCGTTGCGCGGCGGTCGGCGTCAGGTACTGCGCCCAGCCCTTGACCATGTGGTCCTCCTGACCCGCCGCTTGCCGTACGGCGGAGGCTTCGCAAAAGTCCAAGATCGAGGTTGATTAGTCCATGTCCGCCCGTCAGCGTACGCAGGAGACTCGACAAGACCCAGGGCAGAAAATGCCAAGCCGGAGTCTCGGCGGACCGTCTGGAGATCACGATGACGCGCGGATCGGCGGTGAGCAGGCGCAGCCTCCTCAGGGCGTCCGCTGTGGTTGCGGCCGCTGCCACGCTCGGGTCCTGCTCCGGAGATGGGGCTTCCCGCTCCGGCCGCCGCGCGGGCACCGGGCCGGCTGGCGGCACGGGTTCGCCGACGAAACCGCTCCCCGTGCCGCCTTCGCTGCACGAGGCGCCGACGCTGGCCGCGCGGGTGAAGGCAGGTGACCTGCCAGCGCTCGCGAAGCGGCTGCCGGATCATCCGTACGTCGTGCCACACCGGTGGCTGCGGCGCGGCAGCTACGGCGGCGTCTGTCGCCTCGTCGCCGGAGAAACGAACGACGCCGCCATCGGCCAGTACATGTACGGCCACTCGATCCTGCGCTGGCTCAACGACGGCATGGATGTCGGGCCCGGTCTCGCCGAGAGCTGGGAGCCCAACGAGGACTTCTCCCAGTGGACGTTCCACTTCCGTACCGGTCTTCGGTGGTCGGACGGAACGCCATGGACGACCGCCGACATCATGTACTGGTGGGAGGACACGGTCCTCGACGAGAGCCACCCGGAGGTTCCGCCGGACGAGGCGGTCTCCGGCACGGGAGGCGTGGCCGAGCTGTCGGCGCCCGATGACCACACGCTGGTGATCAGCTTCGACTCGCCGACACCGCTCACGCCGGACCGCCTGGCCGACACGGTCAACCGCAGTGTCGGTGCCGACTGGATGCTGCCACGTCACTACCTCGAGCAGTTCCACCCGGAGTACTCCCGCTCGGTCACCGCCGACGACTGGTACCTCACCCACGACAGCAAGGCGGACTTCCTCGTCAATCCCGACTGTCCGGTGATGACCGGCTGGAAACTCACGACCTACACCGAAGGTCGCAGCGTCAGCTGGGAACGCAACCCCTACTACTGGTGCGTCGACCGCGCGGGGAACCAGCTGCCCTTCATGGACACGATGATCTGGAACGTCGTGAAGGACGAGGAGGTACGCAAGCTCCAGTTCACCGAGGGGCGAGTCGACTTCGCGGAGGGTCAGCACTCCACCATCGCGCTCGCCGACGTGGAGGGTCTCAAGCAGGCGGCATCGCGCACCGGCCTTCGCGTGTGGTTCTGGGGGAGCGGTTCCGGAAGCGGTTCGCTGTTCTTCTTCAACTACGACTATCCCGACGACGCGATGCGCGAACTGATCCGGAACCGGAAGTTCCGCCAGGCGCTGTCACATGCGTACAACCGCAAGGACGTGCTCAAGTCGCTTTACTTCAACAGCGGCGAGCTGACGACCGGAACGCTCAGTCCCAAGGCGCCGTGCTTCCAGGCCGGCAGTCGCGGACAGGACGTCTACCGCGCCTGGCGGGACGCCTATGTCGACCACGACCCGAAGAAGGCCGCCCAGATCCTTGACGAGATCGGCGTGGTGGATGCCGACGGCGACGGCTTCCGCGAGAAGCCCGACGGCTCCGAACTGGTCGTACGGCTGGACTATCCGGCCGACACGAGCAAGGAGCACATCACCAAGAACGAGCTCCTGCGCAGGGACTGGCAGGCCATCGGAGTGAAGACCGAGATGAACCCCGTTCCGCCCACCGCATGGTCGGACATGTGGAGTCGTGGGGAGCTGATGAGCAACACCGCCTGGGAGATCGGAGGCGGCGGCATCATGAGCTGGCCCTCCTGGGTGGTCCCCACCATCCCCGACACCTGGGCACCCCTGCACGGACAGGCGTACATCATGCGCAGCGGTGATCCGGACAAACTCGAGGAGGAGAAGGGCCTGAACCCGTGGAAACGCCATCCACCGTGGGTGCTTTCGGAAGAGGGCAGCCCGATCGATCGGCTGTGGCGACTGTATGGCCGGGCACGGATCGAGGCCGACAATGCAAAGCTCAACGACCTGCTGTGGCAGATGTGCCGGATCCACATCGAGGACGGGCCGTTCTTCCACGGCGTCGTGGCCGACTATCCGCAGGTGATCCTGGTGCACAAGGATATGGAGAACGTTCCCCAGCAGGAGAACCTGTTTCTCGGCGGACAGATCAACACGTGGGACATCCCGGTCCCGGCGGTCTACGACCCGGAGGCATGGTTCTGGACCAACCCGGATCAGCACACCTAGACGCGACCGGCACCGAGCTTCGCCAACTGCCCCGTCGGGAACTCGAGGAGCGACCATGACTGTCACACCCATCTGGCCGCGGCTCGTCGCACAACACCACGAGCTGGATCCCGCGCCCGAGGCACTGGGCGAGCTCCGCAGCTCGGCAGCAGTGGCCGACGACCCGCACCAACTCCGGCAGCGGATGGCCGACGACGGCTATCTCTTCCTGCCAGGCTTTCTCGGTCGCGACGCCGTAATGGAGGCACGGCGCAGCGTCACCGATCGTCTGGCCGCAGAAGGGCTCACGGATCCGAGCCGGCCCGCCGACCTCGCGGTGGCACCGGCGGACTCGACGCTGACGTTCAAGCCCGACCTCGCCCATGACAACGCGCCCCTGCACGAGTTGTTGTACGGCAGCCGGATGCTCGACTTCTACCAACGCCTGTTGGGCGGGGCGATCCGGCACTACGACTACACCTGGATGCGGGCGGTGGCGCCGGGGCGCGGGACGGCCCCGCACGGGGACGTGGTCTTCATGGGCCGCGGAACGCACAACGTCTACACCGCATGGGTACCGCTCGGCGACGCGGACTTCACCCTGGGTGGCCTGATGGTCCTGGAGGGGTCGCACCGCCGTGGCCAGATCGTCGACGACTACGCCCTTCGTGACGTCGACACCTACTGTCAGAACACCGATGGTGAGGACGACCTGTCGCGGTTCAACGGCACGCTCTCCCGGGACCCGGTGCGCCTGCGCGAGGAGTTCGGCGGACGTTGGTTGACCACCGAGTTCCGGGCGGGAGACCTGCTGACGTTCAGCATCTACCTCGTGCACGCCAGTCTCGACAACCGCTCCGACCGGATCCGACTCTCGTCGGACTCGCGCTACCAGCTCGCGTCGGAACCCGTCGACGACCGCTGGATCGGCGAGGCGCCTGTCGCCCACGGCCCGGATGCCAAGCGCGGCCTGATCTGCTGATCCCGCGACGCCGACCGTGAAGGCGCCAGCGCGCCGCCACCTGTGGTGGCGGCGCCCGGCATGCCCTTCCGCACCGATTCGGCACCCGACGGCGATGATCTAGACCGCCGTCAGGACTTGCCGCGGAGGACGGCCCGACGCTGCTTCAGCTCCTCCTCGGTGATGTCGCCGCTGGCGTACCGCTCCGCAAGGGTGCGCTCGGCGGCCCCGCGTGCCGACTGCGCGGGCGACCTGCGGTAGATCAGGTACCCGATGCCGGACAGAACGGCGACCCAGAACAGAATCGGGAAGATCAGCCACCAGCCCGGCCCGCCGCCACCCCAACCGGGATGTCCGTTGCCCCAGTACGCCTGCGCGAACTGCGTGAAACTCGCAAGTTGTGCCATCATCACGATCTCCTTCTGGAGTATGCGTCTCGCTTTTCTGCGTCCCTTGATCGTGTCTCGATGGCGCTGACACGGGATCGGTCAGGCGGCGGCACCTGGCGTACGTCGTCCAGCGCAGGCGCGGGCTGCTGCGTACCGCCCCGGAGGTACGTCACGCCGATAGCGCACGGTGAGGAACCTGGTAGCGGGTGGCGTCCACCTGACCGACGATCACAGGGGACGGGTGAGGTCGTCCGCCAACAGGTGCAGGCTGGCGAGGACGCCAGGTACGTTGCGTGGGTCGTCGCGGACGACCTGGAACCGCGCGATGTCGAAGGCCGTGGCGGCCACACAGAACGCGAGCGGTCCGGGTCCCGCGACGGCTTCCCCCGCCCTCCGGATCAGCTGGCGGACCTCTCCGCTGTCGGTCTCGACGTAGGCCTCCCGGAGGAGCCATGCGTAGTCGACGACCCTGGTGCCGCTGCCGAGCGCCTCGACGTCGATCACGCCGGTGACCCGACCGTCCTCCATCATGACGTTGCAGCTGTTGAAGTCGCCGTGCACCATGTCGCCATCGGGCAGCTGCACCGCACCATGCGGGGCGAGGACCTGGTCGAAGTGGGTGAGGAGGTCTCTCCCTGCCTGGCCGAGGGTCTGCAGGAACGGCCGTGGGCCGTCGGGATGCTGGTCGAGTACGACGGCACTGATGTAGTCCGACCAGTTGTGGCCGGGGTCAGGATCCAGCCCGGCCTGGCGTTCGATCACGTCGACCAGCGGGGCAACGGACTCGGCCGTCAGCGGGTCTCCCGGCTGGCCGGATACGAGTTCCTGCACGTGATAGGAGGTCCCGGCCTCGGTGACGCCGGCGGCGATCCACCGCGGTGTCGGGTAGCCGGTTGCTCTGAGGGCGTCGACCATGCCCAGGAGGCGCGGTCTGCGCGACGCAGGGTCGTCGTCACGGCACTTGAGGATGGCGTGCCCGCCGGCGGGATCGACGAGGATCCAGGCTCCGCCGTTCATCCCGCCCTCGCACCGGCCGCGCAGTTCGAAGTGCAGGCCATGGAGGTGGTTGATCGCGCTGACGACGTGCCGGGTTCGTACCACGGCAGGGTCGGTGTGGTCGGTGGTGTCTGTGGCGTCGTTCATGAGGGTGTTCTCTCTCCAGAGTCGGACAGCCGCCCGTCGGGGCCGACGGGACGGTGGTCGGATGCGCGGCAGAGGCCGCGCGGAGAGGTCACGCCACGAGCGATGACCCTAGCGGTCGTGTGCGTACGTACGACAGCGATTTGTGCGCCGGCGAGGCAACAGGGCCAGGACGGACTGATGGTCCCGGCGTAGGGAGTAGAGGGAGATCGCCAGGCCGGCCACGGTGAGGGCGGCGGCGGCAGGGTAGATCGACCGCAGCCCCAGCCCGCTGCTGATCACCTGTCCGCCGAGCCAGCCGGCGAAGGCGGCGGCGAGTTGGAAGCCGGAGGCGTTGACCGCGACGGCGAGCGTCGGCGCCGCGCTCGCCGTCGTCAGGACACGTGCCTGCATGCCCGGAATGAGGGCGAACGCAAGAACTCCGAGGGCGAAGGTCAGCACGGCCGCGGCCGGCCGGATCCCGCTGACCATCCAGAACACCACCAGAGTGCCGGCCAGGACGCCGAGAATGCCGATCAGCGAAGGCATCAGGGCCTTGTCCGACAGCCAACCACCGAGGAAGTTCCCGAGCACCGCGCCGGTGCCGTAGACCAACAGCAGCACCGGAATCGCGCCGGCGGCGAAGCCGGCGACGTCGGTGAGCAGGGGCGTGATGTAGCTGAAGACCATGACGATCCCGACGTTCCCCACCGCGGTGAGCGCGATGGCGAGCCGGACGTCGCTGTTCGCGAACACCCGCAACTCTCCAACGACCGAACCGGTAGCAAGGGCGGGCCCCGCGGGAACGAACCGCAGGACCGCCAGCAGGCCGGCGGTCGCGACGGCGGCGACCGCCACGAAGGTCGTCCGCCAGCCGAGGTTCTGGCCGATGAGGGTGCCGATCGGAGTGCCGAGGATGATGCCCAGGTTCATTCCCAGGACCAGCTTCGCCACGGTCGAGGCCTGCCTGCCCTCGGGCGCCATCGAGACCGCTGTGGTGATTGCCACGGCGAAGAACGTGGCCACGACCAGGCCGGCGACGAACCGGGCCCCGAGGAGCAGGGCGTAGGTCGGTGCCACCGCCGACGCGACGTTCCCAACCAGGGAGACGGCGATGAGCCCGGTGAGGAGTGTCCCGCGGGCAAGCCGTGCCGTCACCACGGTGACCACTGGGCCTCCGACGATCATGCCGAGGGCGTACGCCGTCACCAGCAGCCCGGCCGCGGGGATCGACACCGAGAGGTCCGCGGCGACGTCCGGCAGGATGCCGGCGATCACGAACTCACCGGTCGTCAGGCTGAAGACCACCAGCATGAGCGAGAGGACGGGGAGTGGCATGGCGACGCGCTCCAATGCATCGAGCTTGCATAATACGAGCTAGAACTATCACAGCTCGAAGTACGAGCGCTACACTCGGGGCTGTGGCAGGGCAGCGGGATCTGGCCGAAGAAGTGCAGATCGACCGGGACGTGTGCGGGTTGGTCCACCAGTTCGTGCAGCGGCTCGAGGTCCACGTTCGCGGCGTCGCTGATGAGCTCGGCCTCACCCCGGCGCAGGTCGTCGCGCTCCGGGAGCTCTCCGAGCCGATCACCGCTCGTGAGCTCGCCACCAGGATGCACTGCGAAGCGTCGAACGCGACGTTCATCCTCGACCGGCTCGAACAGCAGGGTCTGATCAAGCGGCAACCCCACCCGTCTGACCGGCGGGCCAAGCAGATCGTGCTCACCGCGGCCGGCCGGCGCACCCGCGCGGCCGTGCTCAAGCGCCTGCGTACCCAGTCACCACTCGCCCCGCTCACCGCGGCGCAGCAGGAGTCCCTGCGTGATCTGTTGAAAGTGCTCGTCACGCAAGGTTGACCGGCTCGCCCGGGCGATGTCTCCCCTCCCGGATGGATGGCACAATGCCGCCCATGGCGACTGCCCGTGATCCCGCCGGCGTTCCTGGCTGGTTGCTCGACGAGATGGCGACCGCGGGTCGGGAGAACCTCGACGCCGACCATGTGGCCCGCTACGACCTGAAGGAGGACTCGGGGGCGGCCGAGGAGGTACTCCTGTGCCGCGAGCTCGGCCTGACACGCGAGTCGACGATCGTCGAGATCGGGCCAGGAACCGGACAGTTCACCCTGGCCGTGGCCCCCGAGTGCCGGCGGATCGTCGCGGTGGACGTCTCACCGGTGATGCTACGAATACTGCGCGCCAAGGTCGACGAGGCCGGGTTGGACAACATCGCCGCCGTCCGCGCCGGGTTTCTGACCTACGACCATCAGGGAAGCCAGGCGGACTTCGTCTACTCCCGGTACTCCCTGCACCACCTGCCAGACTTCTGGAAGGCCGTCGCCCTGGCGCGGATCCACCGGTTCCTTCGACCTGGTGGCGTCTTCCGGCTGTGGGACATCGTGTACAGCTTCGAACCCACCGAGACCGAGGAACGCATCGAAGCGTGGTGCTCCACTCTTCCCGAGGCGGTCGAGGACGGCTGGAACCGGCGTGATCTCGAAGAACACGTCCGCGACGAGCACTCGACCTTCAGCTGGCTCCTCGAGCCGATGATGCGGCGAGCCGGCTTCGCCGTCGAGGACGCGGACTACTCCGACGACGGCATCTTCGCGAAGTACGTCCTTCGCCGCACCTGACCCCGCGGGTGACGTCCGCTGGGCCAACGCACGTGTGCCGCTTCACGGATATGAAGGGTGGTTGACCGTTTCCCGGACCTGATCAAGGCTCCGCGTCGGGGTGGAAGGGAGCAGGAGATGGCCGAGGACCGCATCGTCGACGTTCGCGCATCCTTCGTCGCCACGGACGAACCTGCGCAGACCGGGGGGTCATCGGGCCAGCGGGAGATGGCCGCTCGGACCTCCGCCAGGCGGCAGAACCACTGGCTCGGTGGCAAGGTCGCGAACCCGATGACGAAGTACGCGGAGTTCCGCGACAACCGCGACGCCGGAATCGGCGCGGACGACGGCGGGACGGTCGTGGTCGAGGTCGAGGCGGAGTCCGGCCAGGTCGGTGTCTGGACGACGAACGGGCTCGCCGCCGCCGCGATCATCACCCAGCACCTGGCCCGGTTGGTGATCGGGGAGCGGGCGTCGGCGCATACGAGGATCTGGGATCGGATGTTCTCCAGCACCCTGCGCTACGGGCGCAAAGGCCTTGTGCTGCACGCGATCTCGGCAGTCGACCTGGCGATCTGGGACCTGCACGGCAAGGTCGTGGGCGAGCCCGTCCATGCGCTGATCGGCGGCCGGATCCGTGAGGGCGTACCCGTGTATGCGACGGGTCCCAAGCCGGAAATCGCTGCCGCGTGGGGATTCGCGGGCGCGAAGCTGCCACTCGTGTGGCACCCGTGCGAGGGCGAGGCGGGGTTCCGCAACAACGTCGCGCTTGCCCGGGAGGCTCGCGAGAGCGTGCCCGCCGACTTCCCGTTGATGTACGACTGCTGGATGGCGCTCGACGTCGACTATGCCGTACGCCTGGCACACGCCGTCGAGCCGCTCGGCTTCACCTGGATCGAGGAACCGCTTCCGCCGGACGACTACTCCGGTCTTCGGAGGATCCGTGACCGGATGCCGCCGACGATGACGCTGAACACCGGCGAACACGAGTACACCGCGGCCGGCTTCAAGCTGCTGTGTGAGGCCGGGGTCGACGTCATCCAGCCCGACCTCGGCTGGTGCGGCGGAATGACCGAGGTGCTACGGATCGCCGACGTGGCACGGGTCTACGGCGTCAAGGTCATCCCGCACACCTGCGGCATGCCGAACTACCATTTCGTCGTCACCCAGCCGGGCGGTGACCTGGCGGAGTTCCCGGTGCTGTCGGCCGACGGTGAGTCGGTCGCCCGGCAGCACGCGCCGCTGTTCACCGGCGAGGACGTGCCTGACAAAGGCGTGTTGACAGTCGGTGACAAGCCTGGCTTCGGGCTGACCCTGGACCCGGGCGTACGCCTGGAACGTGCGGTGCGCTAGCAGACATTCTCAGTTGTCTGGCGGGGCGGCCAGCGTGACCGGCTCCCCTGCGGGTGCGGTCGTACGGACCTCGAGCTCGGGTGCCTCGACGGTGTAGCGGGCGCGCTCGAGCCTGGTCAGGACGACGCCTGCCTGCGCGCTGTCGTCCGTCGCCACGAAGCGGTAGTGTCCCGCCGGCTGGTCGCTCGTTCCCACGACGACCTGTCGACCGCCAGCCGGGTCGAGCACCTGCGCGGCAACGCTGACCCAGCGCTTCCCGATACGACGTTGCAGGGTGAGGGCCACCGGTTCGTCGGTCGCGGTCCCGAGATCGACCGTGAACCTGTCCACCGGTGCGTTGGTGACGACACCGCCGGCGGCCAGTGACGGCGGTGTCACGTCCTCCTGGGCGGCGTCGAGTACCCGGACAGCTGCCAGTGTCATGCCGCCCCCACCCTCTCCCTCGGGATGGGGCAGCGGGCCGTCGGTGCCCGGCCGGATGGTGAGCAGGCGGTAGCGCCCGGGGGCCTGGGCCGGCACCGCGAGGTCGAGCCAGGTCGCGCGGCTCGCGAGATCGTCGTGGCGGCGGGCCGCGACGTGTACCCACGAGTCGTCGACGCGGCGCTCCAACGCGACGGTGACCCGGCCTCCGTGAGTGGCCGAAACCTGGACCTGCGCCTGGTTGAATGGCGTACTGGCGTCGAACTCCCGTGCCACAGACGCACCGGGAGCGAGGTCCTGCGGGCCGGCGACCGGCTCCGACCGCGCGACCACCCGCGCCCGCGAGACGTCCACACTGACCGACTGGCCGGCGTAGTCGATCTGCGACACCCTGGCGTCGACCAGTGCGGACGGGAGGTTCGGCGTTGCCTGCAGCCCGGCTGGCGTCGCCTCGACACCCGCGAACCCCTCCAGCAGGGGCAGGGCGGCAATGCCGGACTCGGGGAACGGGATATTGGACCCGACCTGCACCAGGCTCTCCCCGAAGTCGTTGTAAAGCCGGTTCGGCGCGTCGAAGGTCAGGCAGTGCGAGTCGGCAGCCATCCGGTCGAGCATCGCTACGAACCGAGCGTACGCATGGTCGGCGTCCTGGTGACGCAGCCGCGCCATCACGTCGTAGTAGCTCAACCACAGCACGGTCCCGCCATGCTGCACGGTGTCGCCGTACGGCTTGCGGCCCTGGGCCGGATCGGACCACCCGTCCCAGTCGGAGTCCGGAGGATTGCCCGTGGTCGTCCGTGGTGCGACGACGTTCTGGTAGACGTCGGTGCTTCCCGTGTGCGGCCCGAACGCGATCGGGTCGGCGGGTGCCGCCATGGCCGAGAAGACGCTCCTGGCCCTCTCCGGATCGCCCAGGCCCCGAGCGAGGGCCTCGAGGTTGACGTGCAGGTAGCCGCTGTCGTGCAGGTTGCCCTCGGCATCGCGCCAGCCGGCATACATTCCGCTGGCGTTGTTCCAGAACGCCTTGTCGTACTTCGCCGGGAATGCCTCCGCGAGTGCGGCGTAGCGCGCGGCCTGGTCGGGCTTGCCGGCAAGCCGTTCCAGTCGCTCCATGTCGAGAAGGGCGGTGTAGGCCGCCGCGTTGACCCAGGCGTCCTGATGTCCGGAACGCAGCTGGTCGAAGTAGGTGCTCGGCCTCGACCGGTCCGCCACGCCGTCGTTGGTGGAGAGCGGGATCGTCCAGATGCCGTCGTCGCCGCCCAGAACCGGAAGGACGTAGCGCTCCATGATGAGCTCGGCACGCGGCAGCGCGCGGGCCAGGAACTCCTCGTCGCGGGTCCAGACGTAGTAGTCGTACGTCGCGTTGATGAACCGCGGGATCTGGTCGAAGTGGTACGAGCCGACGCCACCGTGCCGGTCGTTCGTGTCCGGCCAGGTCTCGAGGTCGGCCCACGACCACGGGAAGCCGTCGGGTTGCTTGCCGGTGACGCCGTTCGAGCCGTTGATCGGCAGCGTGAGCAGCCGCTCCATGCCACGGTCGCGGTGGCCCCGCTGGTCGGTCCAGGCGAACTTCCTGGCGTCCCACTCGGTCCATGCGCTGTTGGCCCCGAGCGGTGAGCCGGGCGCCTCGGGTCCGCCTTCGCCGAGGCCGTAGACCGTCCAGAACTGGTTGGCTCTTCTCGTGACTGCAGGCGAAGACGTGCCGAACGGCAACACCGTAGGACTCACTTGGCACCGGTCGGGCGGTGCCGACGACGCGGATCCCGCGGCCAACGAGACGGGGGCCGTTCCCGGTTGTGCCGCCGGCTCGGTCCGCACCGGATCGGCGGCCGAGGAGACCAGCACGAGACTTCCGCCGACGAGCAGGGCCGCGAAGCTGGCGCGCATGTGCACCTCCGGTCAGGCGTACGCGGACGATGGCCGGACCCATGGTGCTGTCGGGCTCGCGTGGCAACAATGTCGCTCTCGCGCAGAAAAATGTCTCTTCGTGATCGGCGGCCCAGGCGTCCGAATCCGCAGTCCAGCAGCGGACACGCGGGCTGGACACTGCCAGCGCCACCCGGTTGAGAATGCGTGATTGTGACGTCTGCCATGCCGATACCGGTGAGTGATGCCCTTGCGTTCGTACGCCATGAATGGGCGGGCGGTCGGCTGCGGGCGATCCGCCTGGACGAGCTTGCCGAGGCAGCGTCGGTGTCGACGGGCCATTTCGCGCGGCAGTTCCGTCAGTACTACGACATCGGCGCCGTCGCTGCATTGGAGCGGTTGCGTCTCGCCCGCGCGGCATCGATGTTGCTGTGCGGCAACCAGCCGCTTGCGGTGGTGGCGAAGGAGTGCGGCTTCGCTGACGCGTTTCACTTCTCCAAACGCTTCTCCCGCACCTATGGCCTACCACCCGGTCGTTACCGTCGGTCGCGTACGGACCATGACGCGGACATACCACTCGCGGCGGCGGGTCTGCGGGCGATGGCCGCCACGCTGTGGCCCCCCACGGCGATCGAGCAGGCCGTCCACACCTCCGCACCGCCGCCGCTGCGTACCGGGGGCAGCTATGGCCAGACCTTCACCGTGCCCTTCGGGCTCAGCCTCACCCAGGTGCGGTTCATGCTGGCGACCTACAGCAGTACGACGTCGGGGGCCACCGTCACGCTCTACCGTGAGGATCCCGGTGGTGACCGTGCCCGGGTGGCGGCGAAGCGGATCGAACCGATGGTCGACAACACGACCGAGTGGCTGACGATTCCGTCGTACCAGCACGGCAGCTACTACCTCGAACTCTCCGAGCCTGTTGGCACGCCGACCTGGTGGTGGCATCAGGGTGGCATCGCCGCGGTGGGTGGGACCGCCCACATCGACGGCGCCCCTGTTCACGACATCAACTTCATCTTCTCGGCAACTGCAGTCGGCCCTGCCGCCGCGAGCACCGCAGCGCACCAGAGGTGAGGACCCGGCGAAGACAGCTACGCAAGCACGAAGGGGAGCCATGACCGACTCGAAAGCAGAGACGTCGAACCCGGTAACACCGAACCCGGCAACACCGAACCCGGCAACACCGAACGCGCCGCAGATCAACAGGCGGGAGCTGTTGCAGGTGACGGCTACCGGGATGGCCGTCGCGCTGTCCGGAGCTTCGGCCGAGAGGGCGCAAGCGGCGGCGTCCCCCGCTGATCGGGCCCCGGCAGCCGCAACCTGGGACACGATGAGCGACACGTGGGTCGCCACCGACGGGCTCGGCAGGACGCTGCCCACCCATGAGGACGTGGGGCCACCGCGGGCCGACCGCTTCGTCGGCATGTTCTACTTCCTGTGGCTCGGCCAGCATTCGACCACCGGTCCCCACGACATCAGCAAGATCCTCACCGCCAACCCGGGCGCGGTCGAGGACGGCGACCACCCTGCGTGGGGACCGAGGGAGCACTTCCACCATTGGGGCGAGCCGTACTTCGGCTACTACCTCTCTGACGACTCCTGGGTGTTCCGGCGCCATGCCGAGATGCTCACCGACGCGGGTGTGGACGCCATCTTCTTCGACGTGACGAACAACTTCACCTACCCGGGTCCTTACCAGACCCTGTTCGATGCCTTCGCCGCCGTACGGCGTGACGGCGGCAAGACTCCACAGGTCGCCTTCCTCGCGCCGTTCTGGACACCGAGGAACGTCGTGCTGGAGCTCTACAAGGACCTGTACAAGCCGGGCATCCATGAGGACCTGTGGTTCCGCTGGGACGGCAAACCGTTGATCCTGGCCGACCCGGACCTGTTCGGCATGGAACCGCTCGGTACCGATGGTTCCGACCCCTCGCGACTGGAGACGGGCCAGACGCAGGGACAGACATTCACCACGACGGAGGCATTCGGCCGGGTCGGTGGCCGCTTCCCCACCTGGGCCAGCACCGATGCGGCAGTGACGGTGACCCTTCACCGCGACGGTCCCGGCGGCGAACCTGTGGCCCAGAGACGTTTCGACCGCGTTGTCGACAACGACATCGTCACCCTGGACCTGGACACCCCGGCCGGGGCCGGCACGTACTACCTCGAACAGTCCGACCCGAGCGGGACGATCGGCTGGTGGACCGACCCGGCAGACGTGCATGGCGGCGGTCAGGCCTACCGGGACGGCACCCCGGTGCCGGGCGATCGCGCGACCTACGTGGAGTACGCCACCGGCCCGATCGCCGAGATCAAGTCCTTCTTCACGTTCCGAGCGCCGCAGCCGTCCTACTTCGTCGGGCCGACCAAGCCCGACCAATGGGGTTGGCTGGAGGTCGCGCCCCAACGCGTCTACCGCGACGCGGCAGGTAACGCCGAGCAGATGACCGTCGGTGTGGGACAGAACGCCGTGGACGGTCGCCTCGGTGCCATGAGTGAGCCACGCGCACAGGGTCGCAGCTACCACGACGGTCAACTGCCGGCAGACGACAGCCATACGCCGGAAGGGCTGAATGTCCAGGAGCAGTGGGACCGCGCGCTCGAGGTCGACCCGGAGTTCGTCTTCGTCACGGGCTGGAACGAATGGGTCGCCATGCGGTTCGACAGCTTCGCCGGTGTCGATGCCCCGGTCGTCTTCGTCGACCAGTTCGACTGGGAACACAGCCGCGACATCGAGCCGTTACGCGGCGGGCCGGCGGGCGGGTTTCCCGAAGGGAACCACTATCAGGACGCGTACTACTACCAGCTCGTCGCGAACGTCCGTCGCTACAAGGGCGTGCGGCCGCTGCCACGCGCGTCCTCCCCACGGTCGATCCAGATCGACGGCTATTTCGACGACTGGCGGGCGATCGGCCCGGAGTTTCGTGACCACCGTGGCGACACGGCGCACCGCGACCATCCGGGCTGGGGCACTGTCGGCCGCTATGTCAACACGTCAGGGCGTAACGACATCGTGCTCGCCAAGGTCGCACGTGACGACCGCAACGTCTACTTCTATGCGCGGACCCGTGAGTGGATCACCCCCTTCGACGGCCGCAACTGGATGCTGCTCTTCCTCGACCTCACTGGTGATCCAGGCACCGGATGGGAGGGTTTCGACTTCGTGGTCAACCGGCGCGTCAAGAACCCGCACCGCACCTCTCTCGAGGCGAGCGAGGGCGGTTGGTCGTGGCGCGAGGTCGCCGAGATCAGCTACGCCGTCAAGGGCCGGGAGCTGGAGCTCGCGATCCCACGCAGTGTCCTCGGCCTTGACGGGGCAGCACCGTTACGGATCGACTTCAAGTGGATCGACCACATGCAGGACGAGGGCAACATCCTCGATGTGATCGAGAACGGTGATGCCGCGCCGAGTGGACGGTTCCGCTATCGGTACACCGAGTGAGGTGCTGCACGTGATGCACTCCGTGAACGACGGCCGCCAGGAGAGCCGCCTGCCGTTGTGTCTCGTCGGCTGTGGTGGCATGGGGCGCCGGCACCTGTCCGGGTACGCCGCACTGTCCCGCGCGGGGCTCTGGCGGGCGGATCTCGTTGCCGTGTTCGACGTCCGCCGGGAGGCTGCGGAGGCGGTGGCCGACGACGCGGAGCGCCTGCTGGGCAACCGGCCGCGGGTTCACACCGAACTCGCGGCAGTGCTGGACGATGGGGACATCGCCGCCCTCGACGTGGTGACGGATCCGTCGACCCATCACGCCATCGCCGTGCCGGCGTTGGAGTCCGGTCGACACATCCTCTGCGAGAAGCCGCTCGGCCTGACCATCCGGGCCTGCCAGGCGATGCTCGACGCGGCGCGTTCCAGTGGTGCGGTGCTCGCGACTGCCGAGAACTACCGCCGCGGTGGCCCCAACCGGATGGCCCGCGCGGTTGTCAAGGCGGGCTTGCTCGGCCGTCCGTACCTCATGGTGCAGCAACTCGTCGGTGGCACCGACCGGGTGGTCATCACGCCGTGGCGGCACCGCAAGCAACGCGGCACCATTGCGCTCGACATGGGCGTCCACCTGACCGATCTGGTGGAGTTCTATCTCGGCCCGATCGCGAGCGCGTACGGCCGGGGCCTCATCGCCGAGCCGGTACGCCGGACGGCGGACGGCGAGCCGGTCGAGGCGACGGGGGAGGACTCGCTGCTCGGCCAGTTCCGTACCGTCTCAGGCGTCGAGGTGCAGCTGGCCTACCTGCCGGCCGGTCCCGGACACCGTTACGTCCAACGCACGATCCACGGCTCGGCCGGCTCGATGGCGATCCCGCCGGACCGTACCGACGGCGAGGTCGAGCTACGCCGCGCGGACGGTGTCGTCCGCGGCCGCGAACTGGCCGCCGAGTTGGGTGAGGCGTTCGTCCTGGACGACACCACCGTTGCCCTGCTCGGCCCGGACGGCACCGGTGGCGGCGCCCCGTTCGCCGAGGTCGACGCGGGCTATCTCGGGGTGGAGATCGCGGACTTCGTGAGCGCCGTCCTCGACGGGCATCCGCCGGAGGTAGATGGCCTCGCCGGCACCCGGGCGGTGGCTGCGGTGCTCGCGGTGCTGGAGTCGGCCGCTCTCGACCGGTCGGTGAGGCTTGATGACGTGCTGACCGGTGCCGTACGTAGCTACCAGGACGACATCGACGAGGTCCTCGGGCTGGCCGGCCCGGGCGCGAGCGAGGGAACAGAGGCGAGGCCCGCATGAACGGACCCCCGGGGGCCGGCAGGAGAGGGGGATCGATGCGCATCGACGAGGTAGAGACGTTCACGGCCGGCGGTGCTCTCTACGTGCGGCTGACCACCGACACCGGCGTCCAGGGGATCGGCGAGTCGACCTGCTTCGGTTGGCCGGTCGCCGTCGAGGAGGTGGTCCGGTCGTTCCGGAGTTATCTCGTCGGCGCGGATCCGTTCGACGTCGAGGCGCACTGGCTCCACCTCTACCGCACGCTCTGTTTCCGCGGCATGGTCGTCGTGGGCGCGATCAGCGCGATCGACCAGGCCCTGTGGGACATCCGCGGCCGGCACTTCGAGGTACCGGTGTGGCAGCTGCTCGGCGGGCGGTCCCGGCGCGCGGTCCGGGCGATGAAGGTGATCAGGGGCGATTCGGCGGCCGCGATGGCCGACGCCGCGGCCGGGGCGATGGCGGCGGGCTACACGGCGGCGAAGGTCATCTTGTTCGGCCACGAACACCACACCATGCGGCACGCCGCCCGCCTTGCCGACCTCGTTGAACGCTTCACCGCCATCCGCGACACGGTCGGCTGGGAACTCGACGTCGGCATCGAGCTCCACCGGAACATGGCGCCCGGCGACGCCGTGCAGCTGTGCGAGGAGATCGCGCCCCTGCGGCCGTACTTCGTGGAGGACCCGATCCCGCCGGACTCGGTCCTGGCGTTCGGCGAGGTCGGCGCGCGGGTGCGGGTGCCGCTGGCGGCGGGAGAGCGCAACACCACGATCTGGGAGTTCCGGGAGTACGCCTGCCAGCCGGGGGTCTCCTACCTGCGCCCCGACGTGGGGGTGGCCGGCGGGATCACGCACGTACGCAAGATCTGCGCACTTGCCGAGGCCCACCACCAGGGCATCCTGCCGCACGCCGTCCCGTCCGGGCCGGTGGCGACGGCGGCGCATGTGCATCTCGGCATCGCGGTTCCCAACTGGGAGGCGCAGGAGCACGTCGAGCAGGACGGCGGGCTGGCGTCCGACCTGGTGAAGGCGGTGGTCCCGCTGATCGACGGCTGGCTGTACCCACCGGATGCGCCGGGTCTCGGGGTCGAGCTGGACGAGGAGGGCTTGGCACGGACGCCCGTCCGCGCGGTCAGAGTCGGCGCACCGCTCCGCGAGGACGGCTCGGTGGCCATCCGATGAGCCGCGATCCGGAGCAGGAACGCCGGCCGAGCGTCGGCATCGCCTGCGATCCGCGGGTCCGCGAGGGCTACCTCGCGCCAGCGGACCTTGCGCGGCTGGAAGCATGTGCGGAGGTCCGGTTCGCTGACGTCACCGGTCACTGGTCCACGACCGATCCACCGCCCAACGACCCCGAGGCGGAGCAGGCGCTGGCAGAGTTCGCCGCCGACCTGGACGCGTTGGTCGTCTGCCACGGCGCGCCCCGCGTCAGCGACGCAGTACTGTCGGCCGCTCCGCGCCTGCGGGCCGTCGGCGACCTCGAGGGAGACCGGTTCGGCGCCCGGATCGACGTCGCAGCGGCGACAGCACGCGACGTCGCGGTCATCGACACCACCCACGGGTCGTCCTATCCGGTGGCCGAGTGGGCCCTCGCCCTGGCGATCATCGGTCTGCGTGACGCCGCGCGCCGGTTCCGCACGCTGATGACGGATGCCCCACACCGCAAGGGCGACGTCGCCCGACCGCGGGAGCTCACCGGACGAACCGTCGGGCTGATCGGCTTCGGGCACATCGCCTGGAGGCTGGTGGAGCTGCTCGCGCCCTTCGACGTCGACCTGGTGGCCCACGATCCGTACGCCCCGCGCGAGTTGGCCGACGCGCTCGGGATGACCTACGCACCATTGGACGTCGTACTCGCTGCCAGCGAAGTCGTCATCTGCCTTGCTCCGTTGACGCCCAAGACCCGCGGCATGCTGGGCGCGCGAGAGCTGGACCTGTTGCGGCCTGGGTGCGTCTTCGTCAACGTGTCGCGGGGTGCGATCGTCGACACCGCCGCCCTGGTCGCCCGGCTGAGGCGTGACGATATCGTCGCCTGCCTCGACGTCCATGATCCCGAGCCCATTCCGGTCGACGCCGCCGTCCGCGGCCTACCCAACGTCTTCCTCTCCCCGCACATCGCCGGTACGACGGTGGAGTCCCGGACCCGGTTCTTCCAGCTGATGGTTCACGAGCTCGAACGCGTCTTCGCCGGTGCAGAACCACGCGCCATGCTGACATCGCGCATCGTGTCCGTCCGCAACGGCGCCAACCCGTCCGGCACCGCCAACCCATCCGGAGGTGAGCCGTGATCCTGGACAGCCACTGTCATGCCTGGCGGCGTTGGCCGTACGAACCACCGGTGCCGGATCCGGATTCCCACGGCAGCGTCGAGCAACTGCTCTACGAGATGGATGTGAACGGCGTCGAGAAGGCCGCGCTCGTCTGCGCCCGGATCGGCAGGGACGACTGCGCCAACGACGACAACAACGACTACGCCGCCAAGGCCGCGGCCCGCCACCCGGACCGGCTGGTCGTCCTCGCCGACGTCGACTGTTCGTGGCGGCCCGAGCACCACACGCCCGGTGCGGCCCGCCGACTGCGGGAGACCGTCGAGCGCCTCGGCGTCACCGGCTTCACCCACTACGTCCACTCCGCCAACGACGGATGGTTCCTCACCGCCGACGGCATGGAGTTCTTCGCCACCGCGGCCGAGCTCGACCTGATCGCGAGTCTGGCGATGTCACCCGCGTGGCAGGCCGATCTCCGCCAGGTCGCGCGTGCGTACCCCACCCTGCCGATCCTCGTCCACCACCTGGGCGGCCTGTCACCCACACGTCCGTCGTACGACGAGGACATGGCGCAGGTGATCGCCTCCGCCGAACTGCCCAACGTCGGCGTCAAGGTCTCCGGATTCCACTACGCGTCCGCCCCGCGCGGCTGGGACTTCCCCTACGCCGACGCGCGCGAGACGTTCCGGCACCTCTTCGCCGCCTACGGACCGCACCGGATGTGTTGGGGCTCCGACTTCCCCGCCGCCCGCCCTTTCCTTACGTACAAGCAGTCGTTGGAGGTCCTCCGCTCCCACTGTGACTTCTTCGAGCCGGCCGACCTCGACCTGGTTCTCGGCACCACCCTGGCCACCCTGCTCGACACCCGCCGCCCCGCCACCGCAACGGAAGGAACGTAGCCATGCCCGTCACGCTCATCGCGAGGTACCAGGTCCGCTCGGGTCACGAAGCCACCGTCCAGGAGGCCCTGACCCGGATGGCCGCACGGGTCAAGGCCGACGAGCCGGGATGCCTGCTCTACCAGGCGAACCGGTCCACCGAGGTCGAGAACCTCTTCTGCCTCTACGAGGTGTACGCCGACGAGGCCGCGCTCGTCGCCCACCGCGAGACACCGCACTTCGCGGAGATCGTCGAGGGCGAGATCGTCCCGCTGCTGGACAAGCGGGAACGCGAGGTCTACACCCAGGTCGTCGCATGAGACTCGTCCCCTTCGCGGTCGCTGGACGGGCCGGCTGTACCGAACACCTCGGCGCGTTGGTCGAGGGTGACGCCGACGCCGGGACGCTGGTCGACCTCACCGCGGCGACCCGTTGCCTGCTGGCTTCCCGGTCTGCCACCCGCGAAGCGGCCGATCGGATCGCCCGGGCGCTGGTCCCGTCCTGTGTTACGGCCTACATCGAAGGTGGCGAGCGCACACTGGACACCACCCGCGAGGCGCTCGCCGCGGCCGTCACCACCGGTTGGGCGACCGACCCGAACGGCGCCCAGGTGCGCTACGACGTTGCCGACATCGCCCGGCTGCCGGCCGTGCCCGAGCCACCGTTGCTGCGCGACTTCATGGGCTTCGAGGACCACCTGCGCAACATCTATCCCCGGCTCGGCCGCGACATCCCGCCGCAGTGGTACGAGATTCCCGTGTACTACAAGGGGAGTCCGTCCGCGGTCGGAGCGCACGGTGACGACATACCGATCCCGTCGTACGCCGATACGCTCGACCTGGAGTTCGAGATCGCCGCGGTCATCGGCCCGGGCGGTGTCGACATCGCCGCGGAGAAGGCACTCGACCACGTCTTCGGCTGGACGATCTACGACGACTTCTCGGCCCGTACCATCCAGGCACAGGAGATGGCGGTCGGTCTCGGTCCGGCCAAGGGCAAGGACTTCCTACGCGGCCACGTCCTCGGCCCCTGCCTCGTGACCGCCGACGAGATGCCCGATCCGTACTCCCTCACACTGACGTCGCGGGTCAACGGCGAGGTCTGGACGCGGACCAGCACCGCAGACATGCACTGGCGGTTCGAGCAGATGATCGCGCATGCGTCGCGCGGCGAGCGGATCCGGGCGGGAGAGGTCTTCGGTTCCGGCACCGTGGCCGGCGGCAGTGGCGCCGAGCAGGACCGGAGCCTCGCGCCCGGCGACGTTGTGGAGCTCGAGGTCGACCGGATCGGCGTTCTTCGCAACCGGATCGTGGCGTCAGAGCGAGGAGCAACCCACGCTTGACCGTGGTCGGACGGCAAGCCGCGGCGGCCGGAGTGATGTGGACTGACCTGGAGAACACGCGCTCGGCGCGCGCCAGTCGACTCCGGCACAGCGCCCGGCCGGGTCGAGTATTCAGGTGTGCGGTACGTCGATGTCGGGTCGGATTGGTCCGGGCGCGACGAGGATCTCGGTCCGGGGGTCGTGGTGGAGATGCGGTGTCCCGGCGATCACAAGGGTCGCGTGTTCCCACGGCCTGTGGTGGGCTAGGAAGGGCCGCTCCGCCGCGGCGTAGCGGTCCCAGAAGTCTTCCGCCGCCTGGTCTCCACCGTCCCGCGCGATGCCTCGCTGCCTTGCCTTGTCGGAGTCGGACTGCACCCAGATGGTCGCATCGACGAGATGGGCGAGCTCTTCCCGGCCAGCACCGACGCCCTCGATCAGGAGTACCCGCCGGTGCGCAGAGACCTCGATGGCCCCCTCGCGACCACGTAGCGACCACGCCGGTGGTCGAAGCCGGACACGTGCTCCCCGGAGCACCGGCTCGACGATCCCGGTCACGAGGAGATCAACCCAGCCGAAGAACGAGTCAGAGTGGTACCAAGCGACATCGTCGATGTGAACCACACCTGCCGCCGGCAGCACTCCACGGAGGCGTTCGGCGACCGTGGTCTTACCTGCACCGGATCGACCGTCAACCGCGACGATAGTTGGACGCCCGACTGGCGCACCATCGAGGAGCATCTCAGCAGCCTCGCCCAGAGGTGCTACCAGCCACCCACTGGCCGCCGGCTCCTCTGGATACACGCTCAGGGCCACGTACGCCATTATCGGCAACGAACCTGACGAGGCCGACCTGGGCTGCCGCCCCGAGCGAGGCGCGAACCAAGCCGAGCAGGGTTTGCGGCCGGTGTCACGCCGGTGAGTACGAGCGGCCCGCCGTCGTGGGATTGGCAGGTCCGTACGCACGCACACGTGGCTATCGGTCGTAGTCGGCGTGTTTCCACCACATCGCCGTGGCAAGGATGGAGCCTGCTCCGACGAGGATCACGAGGCTGTTGCCGAGCGTCCCCGGCATGGCGTGGTCGGGTCCGGCAACGCCGGCGAGCAGGGCCGGCACGCTCCACGGGAAGTAGTGGCCGTAGCCGAGTGCCGCGACGATCTGGGAGCTGAACAGCGCCAAAACATGAAACCCACCGCGCGAAGATAGCCGCGGCCGACACTCGCGGCCAGGGCGAATGGTGTGACGAGGAGGACTGTCATCGCGCTGGTGGCAACGATCTTCGTCAGGCCGCTGATCGCGATCGTCGCCGACCATCCAGGCAGCCCGAGCGCGGCGCCGATGACGATGCCGAGCAGGTACGTCTGGACGCTGAGGGCCATGCACCATGCGGCTGCGACGGCGAACTTGGCGACGACGATCGTCGTCCGTGCTGTTGGCAGGGCAAGCAGATCGGTGATCGTGCGTTCACTGAACTCCCGGCCGAAGCTCCAGACGAACACCAACCCGAAGATCAGCAGCCCGCCGACGGCGATGGTCTGGGCGAGCATCGAGAAGTACGCCGGCCAGTCGGCGTCGCCACCAACGAGGCTCGCCTTGGCGCCGAGTAGGCCCATGGCCCTGGCCCGCCGCTGGTCCTGGAGGACGAACATGAACAGTCCGCCGACCAGGGCAGCGACGGTGAATGCCAGCATGGTGACGGCGGGAACTCGGGAACGTCGCGCCTTCAGCAGCTCCGTCCAGACGGCGGCGATCGGCTTACCCATCGCCGGCCGCCGGGATCGCGCCGACCAGTTGGAGGAAGTACGTCTCGAGGTCGTCTTGTTCGACGGCGAGTCTGGTGGGTGGACAGTCTGCGTTGACGAGCAGAGTGGCGACTTCATCGGCATGGTGGAGTGCTCGTTCGTCGGTGAGGACGAGCTTTCCGTGACCGTCGAGCTCGGCGAAGTGACCTGCTGCCCGCAGCGCGGCCATGGCACCCGCGGCGTTCCGCGTGACCACGGTCAGACGTGGGCGGGTATGGGCGGTGAGGTCTGCCGCGGCGATCTCCTCCACCATGCGTCCGTGGTGGATGATGCCGATCCGGGTGGATAGCCGGGCGACCTCGGTGAGGATGTGGCTGGACAGCAGGATGGCGACGCCATGGCGGTGGGCGAGATCGTGGAGCAGGTCGCGGACCTCGGCAACCCCGGCCGGGTCGAGGCCGTTGGCTGGTTCGTCGAGGATCAGTAGGTCCGGCCGGTGGATGAGTGCCTTTGCCAGCCCGAGTCGTTGGCTGTTCCCCAGGGAGAGGGTGCGGGCGCGGCGGTCGGCGTAGGGCACGAGTCCCAACTGCGCAAGGACGTCGTCGACAACCCACGGATCGGTCAACCCTCGCAGCCGCCGGACGATCTCGAGGTTCTCCCGCACCGTCAGCTCCGGGTAGGCAGCGGGCGTTTCCACGAGGTATCCGACGCGGGACCACACCGAACTCTGTTCGGGGCGGACCTGTTCGGCCAGGACCGACACCGAACCACTGGACGGACGGACCATGCCCAGGAGCATCCTGATCGTCGTCGTCTTGCCGGCCCCGTTCAAGCCCAGCAACGCATAGATCTCACCCGGTTGCACCCGGAGCGTCAGGTGATCGACGGCGAGGACGTCTCCATACCTTTTCGTCAGATCGGAGACCTCAATGGCACTGGCAGGCACCGCCACTTGCATGGGAAGCCCCTTCTCCTCGGGCGCACCTCAACGATGCCGACCAGGCTTCCCGGCGCTCCAGAGCCCACCGTATAGCCCAGACGTTCCGGCAACCACGTAGGACGTCCTCGGCGGACTACCCCTCGGGCCGTCCCCGTCATCAGGTCAGGGCGGCGAACTTTTCGACCTGGATGGTGGGGCCGGAGACGATGAGCAAGTCGCCCGCGTGGGTCGTCGTTTCCGGTCGGGCGTAGGTGAAGTCCATGCCGGGCCGCTTGACACCGACGACGGTGATGCCGTACTTGCTGCGAAGTCTGGACTGTTCGAGGGTTTTGCCGCCTGCCTCGCCGGGCGTGCCGGTCTTGGCGATGGCGAAGCCGTCGTCGAACTCGATGAAGTCGATCATCCGTCCGGTGACCAGGTGGGCGACGCGTTCGCCCATGTCGGCTTCGGGATAGACGACGTGGTGGGCGCCGGTGCGTTCCAGGATCCGTCCGTGCTTGTCGCTGATGGCTTTGGCCCAGACGTCAGCGACGCCGAGTTCTTCGAGGGCGAGGACGGTGAGCACACTGGCCTCGATGTCGGTTCCGATGGCCACCACGGCTCGGCCGAAGTCGGCGACACCAAGTTGGCGCAGTGTTTCGGCGTCCGTGGCATCGGCCTGGACGACATGGGTGATCCGGTCGGACCAACGCTGTACCAGGTCGAGGTTCTCGTCGATACCGAGCACGTCGTGTCCGAGGCGTACGAGGGAGCCGGCGACCGCGCTGCCGAAACGGCCGAGGCCGATGACGACCACGCTGTCGGGTCTGGGGACTGTCCGTCTAGCCAACGATCGGTCGCTCCTCTGGAAGCCGGTAGAGGCGGTGCCTGGTGCGCAGCGCGAGAGCGGTTGCCACCGTGATCGTGCCCACTCTCCCGACGTACATCACGATGATAAGCACCACCTGAGCGGATGCTGGAAGGTCGGGTGTGAGGCCGGTGGACAGCCCGACGGTGGCAAAGGCCGAGACGCACTCGAAGAGGACGTCGCTGAGCGCGAAGTCGGTCGCGGACAGCACTACCAGGGTGGCAAGGGCGACCGCGGCAACGCCGAGGAGGGCGACGGTGAGTGCTTGACGCTGAGCGTCCAACGTGATCCGTCGGCGGAAGACGATGGTGTCCGGCTCGCCGCGGATTTCCGCCCAGATCACATACGCGAGCAACAGGAACGTGGCCACCTTGATGCCACCTGCGGTGCCAGCGCTCCCACCGCCGATGAACATCAGGACATAGGTGACGCCGAGGGTCTCCTGCCGAAGTTCCGCCACGTCCACGGAGTTGAAGCCGGCAGTCCTCGACGTCACCGAGTGGAAGAGCGATGCCAGCACCTTGCCGCTGACGTCAAGCGGCCCCACGGTGCCCGGGTTTGCCGACTCGAACACAAGGAACGCTGCCATACCACCGAGGAGAAGGATCACTGTCCCGCCGACGGTGAGCTTGGTGTGGATCGACCACCTGCTGGGTCGTCGCTCACGGCTCAGGTCGTACAGCACCGGAATGCCGATCCCGCCGATCACGATCGCCACCATGATGGGCACGATGATCGCTGGATCGGCAACGAAACCAGTGAGGCTGTCAGAGTAGGTGGAGAACCCGGCGTTGTTGAACGCCGACACCGCATGGAAACCGCCATGCCACAGGGCGCCGGGCCACGTCGCTTCGTACGCCGCGTGCATTCGCAAGGCAAGGGCGGCAGTCACCGCCAGTTCGACGCTCACGGTGACCAGAAGAGTCATTTTCAAGACCCTGGTGATGTCACCGAGGCTCAAGGTACGTGTCTCTGCCTGTGCCACCAGCCGGTTGCGCAGGCGGAGCCGCCTGGTCACCAGCAACCCGAGCACGGAGGCACCGGTCATGATGCCGAAGCCGCCAACCTGGAACAGGGCCATGATGACGGTTTGACCGAAGGTCGACCAGTACGTCGGAGTATCCACCACAATCAGACCGGTGACGCAGACCGCAGACGTCGAGGTGAACAGTGCGGTCAGCAGGGGCGCCCGGCCATCGCCGGCATGGGAGAGCGGGAGCGCCAAGAGCAGGGTGCCGACCGCGATCGTCACGAGGAAGGCGAGCGGCACCAACCGTGCCGGGTGCTGAATGGTCCGACGCACGAGAGCCCATGATCCCTCAGCACATCCGAGGGCCCTCGGCAGGGTCACGGCGGGCGGGGATACCGAGGGGTTGAGGTCCGGCGACCGCACCATGGCGATCTTCCGCGGGTGCGATATGTTGGCCGCTGGTGTGCCGGGAAGCCTGGTCGGCGTCGTTGGTGATGTCGTGCCGTGAGGGGCTTCCTGATGCGTGCTGGCGAGTTGGCGGCGGATTTCCCGACTGTTGGGTGGGATACGCCGGATCTAGAGGTGGCCCGCCCGCTGGCTGGGGTGAATCTTCCGGCCCCTCTTCCTCGCGGTCGGCGACAACGAACACACTCTGTCCGGCGTGATCACGTTGGACGCACTGCTGGACCGGATGCTGGCGTCGTGACCGCCATCGCCTGCGTCGCGTGGCGATCTTTGCCTACCTACCTATGACCGCACCGGACAGGTCGTAACCCCTTGCCTGCCATCCACACGCCAAGGCCCAACCCTGCCGAGGAGGCGTCCATGAAGTTCAAGCGATGGGAGATCGTGCTGCAGTACAGGGACCATCCCCACAGCGAACAGCCCGACTACGAGAAGGCGTACGGCAAGCGGTACCTCACCCGGCGCGGAGCGGAACGACAGGCAGCCGCGTGGTGGTACGTCGACGAGAAGACAGGGATCACGTGCACCGTCCGGAGATGCCTTTGACACGCTGTCGGCGTCGCCGGTCTGGCAGTTGCCGGCTGCGGAATCGTGGAGGTACTGTGCCCTTCAGCGCTAGGTGCGCATCCAGTCCGCGGAAAGGGCCGTGCCCACCCTCTTGATCAGTGTGAAGGTGACGAACCTTCTTTCAGCCTGATTCGGGCGGACTCCAGGCGACGTACGAAAGAGGTTCGTATGGATGCCATCTATGCCCGGTCGCTGCCGCCGCGCCCCAGTCTCGAGCAGTACAAGAAGCAGGCGAAGGACCTCCTGAAAGCCTGTAGGGCCGAAGATCCCGAGGCCATCCGGCGGATCAATCATCAGCGGCCCCGGGCGAGCGAGACTGACGGTGAGCTCACCGCTTCGGGTTGCACGCTTGCCGAGTCCCAGTTCGCGATCGCTCGTGAACACGGCTTCGAGAGTTGGCCCAAGTTCTCGAAACACCTGCAGGGGTTGGCCAACGGCGCCGTTCGACAGTACGAGTCGGCAGTGGACGCGATGGTCCGGGGTGACGTGGCGGTCCTGGAGTCGCTGCTAGACAGCGATCCGGGACTGGTCGGGGAGCGGTCGACGCGTGTTCATGGCGCGACGTTGTTGCACTATGTGGCCGCCAACGGTGTGGAGAACTACCGGCAGAAGACGCCGAGCAATGCCGTGGACGTGGCTGATCTCCTCCTGACTCGTGGCGCCGAGGTCGACGCCACGGCGTCCATGTACGGAGGGCCCGCCACGACGATGGGCCTGCTCGTCTCCAGCGCGCATCCGGCGGAGGCGGGTGTGCAGGTCGCCTTGGTCCACAAGCTCCTGGACTTCGGGGCAGCCGTCAACGGGCCTGGAGACGACGGCGGACCGCTGCTCACCGCGGTGATGTTCCAGTACTCCGCCGCGGCCGAGGCGCTCGTCCAGCGGGGTGCGAGGGTGGACAATGTGGTCGCGGCAGCGGGTCTCGGCCGGGAGGACCTTGTGCGGGCCTTCGTGGCCGACAACGGCGTCCTGCGCCCGGAGGTCCGCGTGGTGAGCGTCCCCACGCCGCGTTCGGCGCCTGACCCGACAGCGAACCTCGGGTGGGCGAACGTGTGTGCAGCCGTGCACGGGCGTACTGGAATAGTCGAGTTCCTGGCTCAGCGTGGGGTCGACCTGGCCGCGAGGGGCTTTGCCGGCCTGACGGCGCTGCACTGGGCCGCGATCTACGGGCACCTGGACATCGTGGATCTCCTGCTGGAGCGCCACGCTCCACTCGAGGACACGAACAACCACCACAGGGCCACCGTCCTTGGCTGTGCGGTCTGGTCGGCGAACCGCTCCCCGTCGAAGGATTTCGTGCCGGTCATCGAGCGTCTGCTCGCAGCCGGGGCGAGCGTGGCCGCGGTCGAGTTCCCCACCGCCAACGAAGCTGTCAACGATCTCCTCCGCCGACACGGAGCGGGCGAGAGCTGACCCCTTTGTCGGCAAGCAAGCCCGAATCGCCACCTCCGGGCGGGTGTCCGGATTGGCTTTGGGTGTCCTACGGCACCGGCAACCTGAGTTGGGCGCCGTCAGTCGCGTCTCCGTCACGGGGTGTTGGGACGTGCCGCAGTCTGCTGGCCGTATTGCCGGTCTCGGCATCAATACCGATGACCTCGACGTCAATGTCGTAGACACTCTTCAGGGTGCGTTCGATCTGGACGAGCGCGACCTGGGCGAAGGGAAATAGCGTGTCGGGCCCGAGGGGTTCCCCCTGCTTGAGCAGGATCGCGAAGACGAGCCTTTTCGGCTCGAACGTCTCTGGCAACCGCCAACGTTGGTCGAGACGTTCGACTTGATCGACGAAGGCATGGCGCGCCTCGGGAGAGTTTCTGAGGGTCTGCACTGCGAGAAGGGCCTGGGTGAAGAGATGGCTCAGCGGTGCCGAACCATGGGCGTGCTTGACATGGACGACAGTGCCGTCGCGGCCGAGGAGATCGCAGATCTCGACACCGTTTCTCCAGTGGAACCGGTCCTTGATTCCCTGCCTGTCTAGGCAGAGGAACTCGCCCGGTCGTTCTCGTTGCACCCGCAAGTTGTACGACCTCTCACCCTCGCCGTCGTCTACCCGCCAGGGCGGAAGTCGGATGTCGCTGCGCTGACCTAGGACGCGCTCGACGCTCTCCCTGAGCCTTTCCAGATAGCCGCCGTCGACCTCGTACCAACGGCCGTCGACCATCGAGAAGCGCCGTGCACCGAGTCCTACATTGGCTTCCAGCCACTTGTCCGCTGACGTCGCTGGCCCGATGGGATCGCCGCCTGAGTGGTCGGAGTACAGCCGGACGTGGCCCCTGCGGAGCGCTTGCACCCTGGTTCCTGACTCCAGTTGCCGCGTCCTGTCGAGTAGGTGATGCAGCTCCAGATGCTCGATGGGCCCCACGCGTGTCCGGAGCGAAATAGCGAAGGAGTTGGCGCGCAGGTAATCGATGAGGCGAAGGGTCGGCACGACCAAGGTGAGAGAGTTTGCGACGTCCTCGACGGGCTTACCGAGCCGGTCGTCGAGGGCAGCGTCGAGCTCGCCTATCTGGGCGGGGTCCTTGACGGGTTGGATACGTTCGATGTACTCCAAGTCCGGCCGTGGTTCCTCCTCTCGACAGATGCGAGCTATCTCCTCGATGTCAGCCTTGAGACATGCAGGATCGATTCCCAGGTGCATGCGGATCCCTGCTGACGCACTGACCGTGACGGTATCTTTCTCGTCGCTGGAACAAGTGAGATCGAGGCCGTGCGCTCGCCCGGCTATGCGACCTACGAGATCTGCATGGTCTTCCACACCGAAGCCCCAGATCGGAAGTCCAGCAGGTGCGAAGGTGGCGTCAGACCGGCCACGCGCGCCGGGCCGGCGCCGGAGCAGCGAGGTGAGGTGGAGTGCCTCGAACGTCCGTACAGCAAAGGCGATCCCGAACCGGTGGTCTTTCAGGTCGTCCCGAACGAGACGATGCCCCTGTCCGTAGCCGATGGCATAGACGTGATCGTCAACGACGATGAGTAACAGGCCAAGAGAGCGTCGATCGGCGATACTGACTGGCACGCCCGTTGTTCGAGCGGCGTCGGCGCACCATGCCGCAGCGTCTCCGTCCGCGGATTCAAGCACGCCATGCACCCACAAGGCTGGGGAGCCCGCAATGTCCACCCGGTGGGTGCTTCGCTCATGGACCATGGCGAGGTCGACAAGCGTCGAGATGTCGTCCGGGATGGGAGGAGGAACATTCAGGCGATACAACGTGACAGATCTTGTACGGCGAGCTTTCCCCTGCATACGTCCTCCTCTGCCAAGCAGCCCAGACGTGGTTGCAGTTCGTATGAGAATTGACACACATGGTGAAGTCAATGTGATGGTGAAAATTACATCACTGTGAGTCAGGACGGCTTGGTCGTCACACCTGTAGATGGCTGCTGACACAAGGCTTCGGTTTCGACACTGAACGGGAGATGGATCCCCACGCGTGGAGTCATGTCACGTGGACCAACGTACGGACGCCGGCACGATCAGCGGATAGAGCGCTTGTCCGCGCCGGGACAGTCGAGCTGCTCGCTCAGTTGCGCTTCGTACCGGTCGAGATGCACGCGCACCGCCTCCGCCGCGCGGTCGGGGTCACGGTCTCGCACGGCCTGCGCGATCGCGTGGTGCTCCACGGCGTTCTCGCCGTCGTCGAACGCGCCGACATCATGCACCAGCCTGGCCAGCTGGGTGTGCGTGTGCAGACCCTGGAACGTCTCCAGGAGCACCGGATTGCCTGCCGCGCTGACCAGGGCCTCGTGGAAGCGCTGGTCGTGCTGGAGGTACGTACGGAAGTCGCGATAGCGCGGAGTCGGGGCGAGGACGTCCATCGCGGCGAGTTCACGCTCCATTGCCCGCAGGTCAGCGAGGATCGCGCGCTGCGCCGCCAGTCTGGCCGCCTCCGTCTCGATGAGCCGCCTGACGTCGAGCAGGTCAGCCAGCTGGCGTTGGTTGAGCAGCGGCCTGGTCGTGTATCCCTTGAACGCCACGAACGCGACCAGCCGTTCGGCCGCCAGACGGGCAAGCGCCTCGCGGACCGGTGTCGCGCTCACGCCGAGATCGGCGGCGATGCCCTCGATGCTGAGCCGCGTGCCGGGCGCGGTCGCCCGGTCCATGATGCGTTCCTTCAGCGCGTCGTAGACCCCGTCGACGAGCACGGTCCGCTCGCTGCGTGCCACCGGCGCCTCCAGTCGAACGCGTCATCCTGCGCTGTCGCGGTCGATCGTATGCCGATCCTCGACGTCGATCCGTCCGAACAACCTGCTCTCCACCCGGTTCCTGGGGGAGCTGTTTCCGGACGCGCCCACCGTGCACATCGTCCGGCGTCCTGTGCAGGTAGCCGCCTCGCACCTGTCGCACGAGAGGACCGGCGCGGGGAGATCCGCTGCAGTGCGAGGATGGAGGAGGCAAGTCCTCCAAGGTGGCGTCCTGGCTCAGCACTCTCGCCGGCGGGCTTGCGGGGAAGTGGCAGCATGGCGCTTTTGTTCAGGTTCGACCGGATGGCCACAATGACGGCCGAACTCTACGACGAGCTCGTCCGTCGGCTGGAAGACAGGGGCGCGGGTGCGCCACCGGGCCGTCTTTACCACGTCGCCTACGGACCCCTGGACGGGCTGAAAGTCGCCGATGTCTGGGAGTCGGCCCAACAGCTCCAGGAGTTCGGCAAGACGCTCCTGCCGACCGCCGAGGAACTCGAGGTCGTCCTGTGGGAGCCCGATGTCAACCAGGTGTTCGACATCATCAGGCCACAACGGACAGACGTCGAGGGACCTGCGCGTCTCCTGGTGAGGTTCGATCCGCCGAGACTGAACGCGGGACAGTACAAAGAGATCCGCACACGTCTCGACGAAGCCGGACTCGGCGCACCGCCTGAGCGGCTCTACCACGTCTGCTATCACGAGGATGACCAACTCCGCCTCATGTCTGTATGGCAGAGTGAAGAGGCGCTCCGCGCCTTCTTCGACCGGATCGTCCGCATCACCGCCGATCTCGGGATCCGTGAAGTCCCACGAACGACGCTCGAGATCGAGGAAGTGCATCACCTCATCGACGGGTCAGCTCCTCACCCACGCTGACTGCCGACATGCAAGGACGTGTCGCGGGGGCTATGCCCAGCCCCGTTCACGCGCTTCCACTCCCGCCTGGAACCGGGTCGACGCGTTGAGTTCGCGCATGAGCCGTTGGATGTGCCGTTGCGTCGTCCGCAGACTGCTGTCGAGGGAGCGAGCGATGTTGGTGTCGGTGAGCCCTGCCGACAGGCAGAGCAGCAACGCGGCGGTGGTCTCGTCGGGTTGCATCGGGTAGCCCGGATGCTCATCACCGGGTACGAACGACCGCAGAGGGACCGCCCGCTCCCACTCGGACTCGAAGAGTGCGACCAGTGCGTCGAAGAGATCGCAGGGATGGACAACCAGCGCGGCCTCGACCTGGTTGCGCCCCGTGTGCACGGGAACGAACGCCTGCCGGTCGTCGACGATGATCAGCTTCACCGGGAGGTCCGGGCGTACACGCGCCTGCTCGCCGTGCTCGCATCCTTCCCGGATGTCACTGCCGGCGCGGCCGGGCCACGTCAGCGCCTCCGGCGTGTAGATGACGCGATAGGTGACACCTTCGGCGAGCCGTCGTACCTCTGTCGACCTTCCGGAGCCCGGACGCATCGCGTAAGGCGGCCGGTCGAAGCCTCGAAGCTGCACCCGTGCCGTCTCCTGGAAATGGAGCACGCGGCTGATGATGTTGTCCGTTCCGGTGATGACCTCGATCAGTTCGGCGGGGTGGATGTGGCGGGAGGACTCGCGGAACGCCGCCAGAAGCTCGTGGCTGGATTGGCGGGCCTGCCGGAGTTGCTCGTCGTGTCGGGCGATCAGGGGATCGAGTGCGATGTCCGGTGCCACCGCAAGATAACGCGGCTCCGCACCTGGTAGCCGGTTGGCCAACCCCCGCCGGACCAGATGGTGAGCGGCATGGTCCGCTTCATGCTCCGAGATGCCCACTGGGCCAGCCAACTCGGTCGCGGTCGAACGGGGATTGTTGATGAGGGCCGTGTAGAGCGCCGTCTCCGTCGCTGTGAGCCCGAGGACCTCGAACATCTCTCTCCGATCCGGACTGGCGGACATCCGCCAACAGCCACATATCCGCCGTCTGGCGGTCTTGTGCCGTCCGAGAGTACGGCGGGATAGTAGCGCCACGGACGATCAACGGCGGCGTAGCCGGCTCTCGGTGACAGATCGTCCTCCTCATCCGCGGCCGAATTCCACCCTCCACTCCCCGCTTCCGGGGTTGCGCTGTGCCAGGACCAAGGAGCGTCCATGAGACAACCA
Organism: Actinopolymorpha sp. B9G3; assembly: GCF_040120725.1. Taxonomy (NCBI): domain Bacteria; kingdom Bacillati; phylum Actinomycetota; class Actinomycetes; order Propionibacteriales; family Actinopolymorphaceae; genus Actinopolymorpha; species Actinopolymorpha sp. B9G3. The sequence goes on from NZ_JBEEAB010000010.1 coordinate 261,130, forward strand.
TCCGGACTGTTCGGTGCGAGGGCGGGGATAGCCGGCCTGGCTGTCGTGGCGCTGCTCGTCTCCGGTGCCGCGGGCGCCGCCAGCACCACCAGCACGGCGGGTGCCGTCAGTGAACGTGCTGCCAGTGCGACCAACGCGAGCGCCGCACCCGCGCCGGCGGCAGTTGGTGCCGCCCCCCAGAGCGCCCAGGTGCCCGCACCCGCCGTCGGAACGCCGGTGAACGAGGTCACGCTGATCAGCGGTGACCGGGTGAGTGTCGGCGTCGCTCCCGACGGCAGGCCCGCGATTCGCGGCATCACTCCCGCGGCGCGCGCTGGCCAGCCACCGGTGGCGTTCCAGACGCTGAAGCACGGCGAGGAGTTGTACGTCGTACCGTCCGACGCGACCGCGCTCATCGCCGACCGCCGGCTGGACCTGGGCCTGTTCGACGTCGGCTACCTGGCAGCCAACGGCTACGCCGACGGCCGGAGCTCCCACCTTCCGGTGATCCTTCGGTATCCGGCGTCGACCTGGCGGACGACCGTGCCCGCGCGAGCTGACGCCCTGCCGGCCAGTGCGCGACGGCGCACTCTGGAGAGTGTCCACGCGGTCGCGGTCGATGTGGAGAAGGAGCGGGCGACGACGTTCTGGTCGGCCGTGGTGGCGTCAGCGAAGCAGGCGGGGCAGGGATCGCCGTCCACGCTGCGTGGTGGTCTCGCCAGCATCTGGCTCGACCGCAAGGTGCATGCGGATCTCGACCGCAGCGTGCCGCAGATCGGCGCACCGGACGCGTGGGCAGCCGGTTTCGACGGCACCGGGGTCACGGTCGCCGTTCTCGACAGCGGCATCGATGCCGAGCATCCCGACCTCGCCGGCAAGGTAATCGAGCAACAGAACTTCACGACCGAGGCCGACCCTGCTGACCACCTGGGCCACGGCACACACACGGCCTCGACCGTCGCAGGAACCGGCGATGCGTCGGAGGGGAGATACCGGGGCGTTGCACCCGGAGCTGACCTGCTGAACGCCAAGGTGGTCGACGACGACGGGTCAGGCAACTTCTCCTGGGTGATCGACGGCATGGAATGGGCCGTCGACCACGACGCCCGGGTGGTGAGCATGAGTCTCAGCGGCGACCCGACGGACGGGACGGACCCGCTGAGCCAGGCGGTCGACAACCTGACCGCGACCTCGGGGGCGTTGTTCGTCATCGCGGCCGGCAACAGAGGTTCAGCCGCACAGACGATCGGTGCGCCGGGGGCGGCGGACTCCGCACTGACCGTGGCCGCGGTCGACCGGTCCGATGTGGTGGCGTCGTTCTCCAGTCGTGGTCCGCGAGCCGGCGACCGCGGTCTGAAGCCGGACATCGCCGCACCCGGTGTCGGCATCGTCGCCGCGCGGGCCAACGACACGACGCAGGGCACCCCGGTCAACGACTTCTACACCAGCCTCTCCGGAACCTCGATGGCGACGCCGCACGTGGCCGGTGCCGCCGCGCTCCTCGCCCAGCAACACCCGGACTGGACCGCGCCGCGGCTCAAGCACGCCTTGATGAGTACGGCCAAAGCCGGCAACTCCACCGCCTACGAGCAGGGCACCGGGCGGGTCGACCTTGCTCGCGCGGTCGGCCAGGGCGTGTACGCCGACGGCAGCCTCGACTTCGGGCACGTGGCCTACCCGCAGGCAGATCCGATCTCCAGGACCCTCACCTATACGAACATCACGGCGAAACCGGTGACGTTGACACTGCTCCCCGAACTTCGTGCGTACGACGGCGGGCCCGCGCCCACCGGAACGCTCACGCTCGACCGGACGACCGTCGTCGTCCCGGCGCATGGAAGCGTGGGCATCAGCGCCAGACTCGATCCCCGCAAGGTGATCGGCGGCGGTGCGTACCAGGGAACAGTCCGCGCGACCGACGCGAACGCGGAGACTCGCCTCACCACGACGATCGGGATCTACAACGCGCCAGCCACGGCGACCCTCACCGTTTCGACCAACGCGCCGACCGGCGCCACCCAGGTGCGGGTGGGTCGACCGCTCGTCGTACGGATGGACGGCCGGGAGGACCTCGACGACGGCCCGGTCTACCTGCCAGGCGAATCCGGCACGGTCACGCTCGCCAAAGGCCCCTACATGGTGGCCACCAGCGTCAGCTGGAAGGACGTCGACGGCGAGTGGAACCACGCCCTCCCGATCGCCCCACAGGTCGACCTCTCCGCCGACACCAGGGTCAGCTTCGACCTGCAGAAGGCGAAGAAGCTCACCGTCAAGGCGCCAAGACCGACTGAGAGCTACGACGCTTGGATGGGGTACCAGCGCATCGATGCGCGCAAGCGGTGGCACGTGGAAGGGGACGTCGACGCACCCTACGGCGCCCAGAACTACTGGATGCTGCCGACCGGGAAGGTCACGCAGGGCACGTTCGGCTCGGTCAGCCAGCACCTTCGTGGCGAGCCGTTGATCCGCATGACGGCAGTTGGGCAACCCGGCCGGTTGGACCCCGCCTACCAGGGCGTCGACCCGAAGTATCCGAAGCTGGACGGGCATCATGACCTGCAGTTGGTCGCCGCCGGCAACGGTCTTCCCGGCGACTTCGCGGGGGTCGACGTTCGGGGCAAGCTCGTCCTGCTGTCGTTGGACGACATCTGCCAGGACACCTGCTCGGCCGATGCCCTCGACCGGGTGACCACGGCCGCGAACGCCGGTGCGGCCGCGGTCGTCGGTTTCGGTGCGAGCGGTCGGGCATTCCTCGACGCCACGCGACAGTGGCCGGTCTACCCCATTCCCACCCTCAGCCTGCCCGCCGACCAGGGACGTGCGCTCGTCCGTACTCTGCAGGCCGCGCACGACATGGTCATCGTCAAGACCGTGGGCAGTGCCGAGAGTACGTACGTCTTTGCGCTGAAGTTCTATGCGGACAAGGTGTCCGGCGATCCGGACCACAAGGTCGACAGCCATGACCTCTACCGGGTCGACAACCGGATCCACGCCGACCAGCCGGCACAGGTGACCTCGGAGTGGGCCGCCCAACGGGCCGGCGAGATCGTCGGCACCGCCCACTCCGTCGCGTTGGCATCCTCGGCTCCGCGGTCGCGGACGGAATTCGTCGGACCGCTCAGCGACACGATGCTCTGGCAGCGGCAGACCATCTACAGCGATGGTCCGCGGCAGGAAGCGATCGACCTTTTCGACCGACCGGGTAGGAGAACCGAGACCTGGGGATCATCACCGCTGGTGCCCGGGGTCAGCAGGTTCGCCAGCGATGTGCAGGCCCTCGGCAACGCGGTGCCGGTGTTCGGCGTCGACGCGACGTTCTGTCCAGCATGTCGTACGGTCGACACGTTCACGCCGATGTTCAATCTCACCGACAGCCAGACGAACCATCTGGGCGACATCACGTGGTATCTCAGCCCGGACCTCCAAGGAGGCGACGCCCGCTACGAACAGCACCTCTACCGGGCAGAGGAAGAGGTGCCCCTCGAGATCGGCACGTTCTTCCTGGGCTGCCTGTTCTTCTGCATCGAGATTCCCATACCCACCTACGAACTGCCCGCGGGGGAGTCGACGTACCGCTACACGCTGAGCTACGCCGACCTCTATCCCGGCACCCTTTACGCCAGGAACGTCGACACCGCCTGGACCTTCTCCTCGAGCCGTGCCTCCGGGGCGACCTCGCCGGAATACCGCTGCTGGGGCCAACTTCTCATCGGAGGTGACCCGAACGCACCATGCGAGGCCGAACACCTGCTCTATCTGAGATACGGCCTCGACCTCGACTCTGACAACACGCTGCCGGCCGGCAGCACCCACGCGATAACGATCAGCGGTTACCACGGCGCGCAGGTTGACCCCGAGCCCCGACTCACCTCCGTCGAGCTGTTGGTGACCTTCGACGATGGTGAGCACTGGCAGCGGGTGGCGACGTCAGAGGTCGGCCGCAACACCTACCGCGCCGTGATCACCCACCCGCCACTTCACCAGACCAGCGGAGCCGTTGGTATTCGTGCGTACGCCGAGGACGCGGAGGGCAACACGATCGAGCAGACCATCTCCCGCGCCTACGGCCTCGATGCCGGGGCCTAGGCCGGGGCCGGACAGTGGCTCTTTGCCGGTTACCGGGCCACGACGATAGTGACGGTGGAGCCTTGTGGTAGCAGTTCGCCGGCGCCCGGGTCCTGCGCGATGACTGTGCCTGGTGGGACATCGGAGGTCCGCTGCTTCGTCGTCCGCACCCTGAACCCGGCCTGGCTCAGCGCTGCCTCTGCGTCGCCTTCGTTCTGTTGGACGACGTCGGGCACGGGGACCAGCGCGGGGGTGTAGTAGAGGGTGACCGTCGAGCCGGCCTCGACGCTGCTCCCTTCGGCGGGGTCGACCGCGGTGACGGTGCCGGGGGCCTCGGCGGACCGGGGATCCTCGACCGTGTCGACGTTGAAGCCCTGGGACTCCAGCATCGCCTGTGCCTGAGCGACCTGTGCTCCGATCAGGCCACCTGGCACCGTGACCTGCGGCTTGCCGCCGGAGATCGCGATGGTGACGGTGGAGCCTCGTTGGCGGCGCTCGCCGGCGGTCGGGGTCTGCTCGATGACCGTTCCGCGTGGCACATCGGCGGACTCCTGCTCCACCTTCCTGACCTTGAAGCCTGCGTCTTCTAGTCGTGCTTCGGCGACTGCTTGGCTTTCGCCGAGGACTTCGGGGACTTCGATGAGGCCGCTGGAGTAGTAGACGGTGATGGTGGAGCCTTCGGGGGCGGGGGT